>JAOZSZ010000011.1:8484-13744 GCA_029939385.1 Pontiella sp.
GCCAGCCACGTAGGCATAGTCATTATGCCGGGCGTCATTAATCCAAAGGTGCATCTTTTTTCCGGGCGCCGCTTCGTAGAGCTTTTTGCCATGCCAGAAGGGGATGACCCCATCTTCGCGACCGTGTATGACGAGCACGGGGCACTCCACTTGTTCGATGTGCTTGAGGTTATCAAACTTATCCCATGGGAGGATCTTCCAGCGTGTCTTAACGCGGAAGGCGGAGGTGAAGGTGCTTTCTAAAACCAGACCACCAACGTGGCGATGGGCTGCCAGCCAAGTGGAGGGGCCGCCGCCGACGGATCGACCCTGAACAATGATTGTTGACGGATCGATCTTCTTTTCATCAACGAGCCAGCGGTAGGCCGCATCAATATCTTGATAGACCTTACGAACCGAAGGCGAACCCTCGCTCATGCCATAACCTCGATAGTCATACATCAGTACCGAATACCCCAGATCGTAAAATTGCTGCATGAAGGGAACCACGTTGTTGAGATCCTCGGCATTTCCATGGCTGAAGAGCAGTGTATATTTCGATTGTGGATGTTCAAGGAATACGGCCGTGATGAGTTCGCCCTTCCCCGATACAATTTTAAGCTCGTGCGGCAAGTGGCTGTAGTCGGAATCGTGCGGAGCAAAGATTAGTTTCTCTGAAAAGAGTAGCGCAAATAAATTGAGAAGAAGGTAGGTGCTTCCTAAATATAGCGTAATTTGAGTAAGGGATTGTCCGGTCATATATGAAGCATAATCATCCCTGATCCTTTGTCGCAAGATTTTTCTCTATAACCCCTTGTAGGAATACTTAATGGGTTTGATTAAGAGCATTAAATAATAAAGGGCGCGGGATTTTCTGGCCATAGAATTATTGTGATTCCACCTTTTTGGGTATAGCTTTTCCTTTATTAGCTGGGGGGCGTAAATTTTGATAGAGAAGGTATTAAACTCAGAACTTGCAGGGACATGGTACACCGAGAATCCGGCTCAGCTGTCTGCGGAAATCAAAAACTATCTTGAAGCGATCGATCTCGAACCGCTGGATAATGTGATGGCTTTGCTTCTTCCTCATGCGGGTTATCGCTATTCGGGCATGGTTGCCGCTCATGGCATTAAATTACTCGAAGGTCGCTCTTTTAGCCGAGTAATTGTGATTGGCCCCAGCCATCAGGTTGCGCTCATTGATACGGTTAGCATTCCTGATGTGTCTCACATTGAAACCCCGCTTGGGCGCATTGAAATTGATCGCGACTTGGTGGGTCATCTTTTAGAAAATCCCGCATTTCAGTCATATACCCGCGCTCACCAAGGGGAGCATAGTGTCCAGATTGAACTGCCGTTTCTTCAGCAGGAGCTCGGCGACTTTAAGTTGGTTCCCATTATTTGCGGAGAGTTGAGTGAAGCTAATGTACGAAAAATTGCGGCCACGTTGCTTGAGAATATTGATGCTGAAACCCTCATCATCATTAGCTCGGATTTTACCCATTATGGTTCTTCGTTCAATTATGTCCCCTTCAAGAAAGAGATTTCTCAAAATCTAAAGAAGCTCGATATGGGGGCTTTCCGATGGATTGAACAAAAGAATCTAACTGGCTTTCTTCAGTATATTCAAAATACAAAAGTCACTATTTGTGGGCGTAGTCCGATCGCCATTCTACTGGCTATGCTTCCTGATGCAGCCCAAGTGAAACTGCTTAAATATGAGACATCAGCTAATCTCACGGGGGATTGGTCGCAGAGTGTAAGTTATATTTCTGCCGCAATTTCAGGACATTGGACCAATGCCACCTCGCCGGGGTTAAAGCTTTCTGATGCCGATAAAATTGGTCTGCTGCGTCTGGCTCGTCATAGGATTTCTAAAGAGCTCAATGCTCAGATCCCCGACCAAGCTCTAGAAATTACACCTCCCATGCAGGTCGTTATGGGGGGCTTTGTTACCCTTCATAAACAGGGTCAACTTCGGGGGTGTATTGGCGAAATATTTCCCCGCCGCGCTCTCCACGAGGTGATAAAAGAACATGCGGTTAGTGCCGCGTTTCATGACCCGCGATTCCCTCGGCTACGCGCAAATGAGCTTGATGAAATTAATATTGAAATTTCTGCATTAACCGTTCCGCACCGAATCCATTCATACCAAGAGATTCGTATAGGCCAGCATGGTATCGTACTCAGTAAGAAGGGTCGTACGGCGGTTTTCCTCCCGCAAGTGGCTTCCGAGCAGGGGTGGGGAATAGAGGAAACGCTTGCTCATCTCGCTCAGAAAGCAGGACTCGCCTCTAATGATTGGGAATCCGGTTGCGAATTCAAGGTCTTCGAGGCTATTGTCTTCGGCGAAATATAATTAACACTAGCTGAGGTTTTCGTGTTCAAGATTTTAAAAAGTTTAATTTGTGTTTTGATGGTTTCAACGGTGCAGGCGCAGATGGCGCATGAGGTATTGTTGCTCGTAAATAAGAATTCGCAGGCTTCGTTGCTCGTGGGGAATACCTTTTTGGATGCGCGAAACATTCCAAAGCAAAACTTGGTCTATCTCGATATTCCTGAATCCGCTTATGGCGGGAATGCAACGATTACACCGGAACAGTTTACACAGATGATCTGGGAGCCCGCCAATGCCGTAGCCAAAGAACGGGGGATTGATTCGCAAATTTTGGCGTGGGTCTACTCCGTTGATTTCCCCATTCGTGTAAAAACCGACACCAACGATCGAAGACAGATGTCGGTTGGCGGGCTGACCTTCGTGCGCAACGAAATCCCCGATCTGAGTTGGGTGGAAGACGGTAAATATCTTTCTAAACTCTTCGGCGGCCCCAATGAACGGCTCAAGCTCAGCCTGACCGCATTTTCTCTTGGAATACACAAAAATGGGATGGGCATGAATGCTCAAGTGCCCCCAGAAGTGGCCTACTTACAAGGGGGACTTGGTAAACGCATGCCCCTGCCAAGTATGATGCTCGGCTATATTGGAGAAAAGGGGACCGAGGTTGAAACCGTGCTTCAAACCATTGCCCGGGGCCGTCAATCGGATCATAACGGCAGACGTAACGGTATCTATTTTGTCACCACCGACGATGTTCGTTCTACATGCCGCGAATGGCAGTATGATCAAGTTACAGTGGAATTAAAACAACGGGGGGTTGAGGCAACCACAACCACTAATTTCCCGGCCGGGGCAGAAAATGTGATGGGCCTATTAATGGGAGCCGAAACCGTGGATCCCTCATTAATCAAATCATTTGCTCCCGGAGCTATGGCAGAGCATCTCACCAGTTGGAGTGCGGAATTCCAAAAACCGCAAAGCAAAACCACGGATTGGATCAAGGCAGGAGCAACGGGTTCTGCCGGTGCGGTAGTGGAGCCTTACTCCAACGCCAATAAATTTCCGTCGGCACGCTTCTTTGCTCACTATGCCAGTGGTTGCACCATGCTAGAGAGTTTTTATCAATCCATGGCCTGTCCATTACAAAGTTTAATTATTGGGGATCCGCTGGCCAAGCCCTATGCTCCTCGGATCTCCGTTGAGCTGCTCGGTGCAGACACCCTTAATAAGGAATTCACTTATTTTGCAAAAACCACTTGTTTCGTCAAAAAGGCCCAGTATCTCTACTCCTTTTTTCTCGATGGAAAGGAGATAAAAGAGGTATCGCCCGATCCTTCAGTACAAATTTATATTCATCATCTGTCCGATGGGTATCATCAACTTCGTGCCGTCGTTCGTATTCAGCATAGAGTTCAATTTAGTGCGTCAGTGGACAAAGCATTCACGGTGAATTGTAAGGGGCGTTCGGTTTCTGTTCATCCCGATATTCAAAAACTTGAAACGCATAAATATAGTATAAAAACAAAAATTGGCGGCGAGGAGCTTCCTGAAAAGTTACGCCTTCTCTGCGGCGAATGGGTACTTGATGAAAAGGTTTATACTCCGGAAGTTGAACTAATTCTTGACGAATTACAGATTGGAGAAGGCCCCAACGAGATTCGCACGGTGGCCATTTATGCCGATGGAATGGAAGTTTCCAGCACCCCCGTTGGCTTCGGAATCCTATTTAGTAAAGAACCCTAATCCTTTATTCAGAGCAACCATGCGCATAGAAAAAACCAATAGCCCCGAAGAAACGTGGGCGTTAGCCGCAGAGTTAGCCGACGAACTTGGCCCCGGAACCGTTATCGCCCTGCACGGCGATCTGGGCGCGGGGAAAACCTGTTTCATCCAAGGCTATGCCGCCGCACTCGGGATCGACGAACCGATTACCAGCCCCACCTATACGCTCATCGGCGAATACGAAGGCCGTCTTCCGCTGCACCATATCGACCTCTACCGTCTGTCCGGCCCTGAAGAAGCGCTCGGTCTCGGGCTAGAGGAATATTTTGATGCCAAGGGAATCACGGCCATTGAATGGGCCGAACGGGCAGAAGGGTTGCTTCCTCCGGATCTATTACATATCCAAATCGACTCTGATCTTGAAACAGGAACGCGCACATTTCGCATTTATCGGGAGAATCAAGCGTGAAGATTTTTGCCATTGAGTTGAGCTCAAAACAGGGCAGCATTGCACTCGTTCATGACGGTAAGGTGGTCGCTGAAAAAAGCTGGATCGAAAACTTTAAAAACCGTCAGCAATTATTTGATTCCATGGCCGAGCTAGAGGTCGATTGGGATAAGATAGATGCGTTTGCCGTTGGACGTGGCCCAGGGGCATTTTCCGGAATGCGCATCTCATTTTCTGTGATTAACTCGCTCGCCGCTCCAAATAAAAAGCCCGTCTATGCCCTCAATAGTGGGGCTTCGCTTGCCACTCAGTTTGGTGCAGAGCGCACCGTTGTGGTGGGCGATGCCCGCCGCAATAAGGTATGGGCCGGCCTATTTATTGGAAATAAACTCGAAAAAGAATTTCAACTATTAGAACTCAACCAATTAGCTGACTTTGTTCCAGAGGAGGCCCTCGTTCTAAGCCCCGACCATGATCGGCTAACCGAATTGCTCTCCGATTTTCATACATTAGATCCAGCCGAACCAGTTTTCCCAACGGCAGGAAGATTGGGTGAACTCGTTTTCCAGCATCTAAAAAATGGCGAAGAATTCGAGCCCCTAGAGCCGCTCTATATGCATCCACCCGTCTTTATTGAACCTCGGTTCTCAGCCTAGCTTTTTTGAGCTTCTGCCGTTGACTCATTTCAGGCGGATGGGTATACATAACGGCCTTTTCACGCACCCGTGGTGAAATTGGTAGACACGCAAGATTCAGGTTCTTGTGCCAGCAAT
>JAOZSZ010000012.1:0-1792 GCA_029939385.1 Pontiella sp.
AACGGTTAATAAGATGCTATTTCGTGGCGATCACCACGGCACGCTTAGGGGCGGGGAGCCCCTCGATCGTTTGGGTCGGATCGGCAGGGTCGAGGAAGTTGGGTAGCGATTCGAAGGTCATCCAATCGGTGGAGTGTTGTTCATTCGTGGAAGTGGTAGAGATATCGACCGTTCGAATCTCCTTTAATCCGCTACGCTGCAACCAATATTCGAGCGTTTTGACGGTAGGTATAAACCAGACGTTGCGCATTTTAGCGTAGCGACCATTCGGGGTCAGCGAATAGCCTTCGGGGCCATCGACGACCAGCGTTTCGATCACCAATTCTCCGCCGGGTTTCAAGAACGATTTTAGATGTTCAAGATGTTCTAGTGGTGACTTCCGATGGTAAAGCACCCCCATTGAAAAGACGGTATCGAAAGCCTCGGGGGTATGGGGTACCTCTTCAATCCCGAGCGGTAACACCCACGCCCGTGAATCCTGAATAAAGTTTTTCATCGCAAAAAACTGGCAGACAAACATAGGTGAAGGGTCAATCCCAACGACAAGCTTGGCGCCTTCTCCAACCATTCGCCATCCATGGTATCCATTGCCGCAACCCACATCGAGGATGGTGCGGCCTTCCAGCGGTTGGAGGTGTGGCTGAACGCGATCCCATTTCCAGTCCGACCGCCACTCGGTATCGATATGCACCCCATGAATGTGGTAGGGCCCCTTGCGCCACGGATGAAAGGTCTTAAGAGCCTCTTCTAATCCTTGAACATCTTCGCCCTCCACCCGCACCTCATGCTTCAGTTCAACCCGCGTGGTTTTAAGAGTTGGAAGTTGCTCAAGAATCTTTTCCCATTGGGGCAATAGGCCATGTCTTTCCGGACGAAGCCCATGCGTAATCCGCTCGGGAAGCTGCTGAGTCCACGCCTCTAGCGGCGTATCTTTCAGTTGTTGATAAAAGTCGGCGTAGTTAATTTTCATGGGGAAGCAGGGTGACTGTTCTCTAAAATTATATAAACAGAATAATGCTAATCTTCTGGGACATGAATGCCGATCGCCGTTTCGATAGAAGGTGGCGAGTCAGGAACGGCCTGATGTTTTAAGGGTTGCTCAAAAACCAATTTGACCTTGGGTGGAAGAGTCGAGGCAAAGGCTTGAAGTGCGTCGCGCGCCGATGGTTCGGTTTCGGGGTTGGTGGAATAGAATCCGACCCGAGGTCCAGAGACGGTAGTTCGTCGATGTCCGAGGCTGAGCACAGCAATCCGTTTCCAGTTTTCGGGCAGTGTTTTTCTCGGATAGATAATCGCCATGTTAATGTTGTGTTCTTTGGCGAGGGTATCCATCCAACCGACGTTTTCATTGTCCCGGTGGCTGAGTGCGGTGTAGGAACCAAGTCCCCAGATATCCAAAATATAGTGGTTGGGATTGCGGAAGGAAATGTAGCCGATATCGTTGGCGGCAATCGGTGCTTTCCAGAATTCAGTGAGAAAGCGGTGCATCTGATACTGTTGCTCATAGATATTGTTACATCCAAGCGGGGTCATGAGCAGGGCATAGAGATAGGCGGGGCAAAGCACCGCTGCCGCCGCCATGCAGGTGGCATAACGGATCTTCTGGCGCCGGTGGTCGAGCAAGCGAAAGAAGGACGGATAGCATGATATAATTCCAAGCAGAGCGATGACCCATGCATAGATTTCGTAGCGACTGAACCAACCCATTCGGCCAACCAGCAGATGAAGTCCAATCACGGCGATGGAGAAAAAGGCAATAAAGCGATGTTCCTTTGATGAAGTCCGATGCAAT
>JAOZSZ010000012.1:1802-10962 GCA_029939385.1 Pontiella sp.
CCGCTCAATGCAAAGAGAAGACCTCGGCCTCGATTCTCGAGTAGATTTTCTTTGAGGTTGATGAGTATTTTTTCAATGGAGCCTGCCTCATTCATGATATCGGATTTTGCGAGAACGGAAGAGGGCATGAGTCCAAGGCCATTTTTATGCAGAAAAAAGGAAAAGGCGATGAGCGGTATGAGAGTAAAAAGCCCCAGCACGATCGCCTTTTTTCGGGAATACAGGATGAAGATAATGAGGCAGGCCGGGGCGCTTAAGGCGAGGTTTTCGTAACGAACAAGCGGGCCGAGTAGGATGCCAGCAGTGAGCCATGCGCTCATGCGTTGGTCATAAATCAGCTTTAATAATCCATAAAAAAGACCGATGGAGAGCATCAGTTGAAGCGAATGTTCCATCCCGGTATAAACCAGCCCGGTCATATTGAGTGCCAGTACAAAAAAACAGAGGAGGGCCGATACGGTTCCTTGATTTTCAAGGGTACGGCTGAGTATTTTTTTGAGCAGGCTAATTGAGATAAGGGAGAGTACGATATTGAGAATAAGTGGGACGGCGGCGGAACCAGGAATAGAACTGAACGGTGCGAGAAAGAACGGCCAAATGATACTAGATGAGGGCGCCGAAAACTCGCTTAGGTTAATGCCATAATGGCCTTTTATAAGGTTTTCCGACATCGCCAAATGAATGTAGGGATCATCTAGCGAATAGGTAAAGAAACCCTGATTCATGAAAAGGATGGCTGCGAGCTCGGCAAGAACTAGTCCTATGAACAAAAAATAGGCTATCGGTAGTGATCTGAGTCTGTTGGTCATGGGGAATGATTTCTCCTGCATATATAAAAGTACGTTATCTTCTACGCACTGGAAGCTGAAAATTTACTTCACGGCGAGCATGGACATAAAGTTAAAGCACTGAAACCAAACATCGGTGGAGGAGAAGCCTGCTTCGGTAAGGCGCTTGCGGTGAGTGGGAATGGTTTCAGGAATGAGGACCTTGTCGAGAGCGGAGCGTTTTTGGCTCACTTCAAGATCGGAGTATCCATGCGCGCGTTTAAAGTCGTGGTGAATATGGGCCAATAGTTTATTTAGGTGCTCATCCTCAAAAAGCACTTTTTCTGAGAGAATCAGCACTCCGCCCGGGCGCATCCCCGCATAGATTTTTTTTAATAATGGAAGCCGCTCATTGAGAGGAATAAACTGGAGTGTAAAGTTAAGAATAACGACGGATGCATTGGCTATTTCTGTCGTAACTATATCCCCCTCAACGACACGCACACCTTCGAAGGTGTGATTCCGCTCCGTGGCCTTGCGGCAACGCTCGACCATGGCGGCGGAATTATCGATGGCAATAATTTGGCAGCCTTTGGCTTTTAGGCCCCGGCTCATTGAAAGCGTCGCGGCGCCAAGCGAGCAACCGAGATCGTAGAGATTGCTATTGGGCTGGGCATAGTGCTCCGTCAGCGTTTCGATCATGGTAATAATGGCGCGGTAGCCGGGGACGGATCGCTCGATCATATCGGTAAAAACATCGGCGACTTGAGCATCAAAGTTAAAGTTAGCAATGTTTGCGAGCGATTCGGTATAGATTTTGTCTTTGTTCATAGCGTTGAAATTTAGCAAAGGAGCCGCGGTTGTACAAAACTTCCAACCGATTGAATTAACGGGGGCACGTTAGTATTATTTGCTAATTTATTTGGATGTTTTTCTGTCGATGTGGTCAATATGACTTATGTGTCTTGAATTGAGAGGAGTCAACTAATGCGGAAACCACTTTTATATCTTACATTGTTCTGCCTATCACTTGGGGCAGGTGTCGAGGTACAGGCCATCGCGGTGGATAACTATGCTGTTGCGGAAAGTTCGCCAACCAATGTGGGCTATGCTCTCGATGTGGGCAACGTCTATAAATATAAAAACGCCACTGCCGTGGCGGTGGACCACTACTGGATACTGACCACCGCCCACGTGGGAGACGATGGTGGAACGGGGGCGCTGGTGATTGATGGCGAAACCTATTATCAGCAAGAAGTAGTTTTTCACGATAATGCGGATCTTGCATTAGTGCGTTACGACAAAGCTTTCCCAGGATATTATGCCTTAATGGAGGGAGATATTTATCATACAGAGGGCAGCGGATGGAGCAAAACAACGGTCTGGCACGAGCTGCTTATGGCTGGATTTGGCTATGCTGGAACGGTTTCAAGTTCCTCTTTTACTCAAGGGGACCCTCGGGGAATCCTTCGCTGGGGAACCAATCGAGGGGAGAGCGAGCTCACTGCAAATCTTGATGTTGGAGGAACGGTAGGAAATCGTTCATCCTCTTGTTTTGATATGGAATTTAATTTGACGGATACGGATTATGAAGCCGGAGCTAATTACTATGATTCCGGAGGCCCCGTGTTTGCTACCAATAATGTAGGTGAGTGGGTTTTGGCGGGAATTAATGCATACCGTTCTGGAGCAGATCCTAACTGGACAGGCAACACTGCGGTTAAAGTTGCGGATTATGTGGATTGGATTAAGTCGGTGATTATCGATTATGACACGGATATGGATGGTCTTCCGGATTGGTGGGAGACGCTATACGGTACGGGGCCGACCTCGTTGGATCGGGAGGGGCATTTGGATTCGGATGGGTTTACGAACTATGAAGAGTGGCTGGCGGACACGATCCCCACGGATAGCGATTCCTTCCTGCAAATGTTGGACTATACGAACGCAACGCAGGTGGTATTTAGTAGTTCAACCAACCGCAAGTATCTAGTGGAATATCGAACCAATCTGGTTGATGCCAACGAAAGTTGGGAGATGGAAGTGGACTGGTTTTCGGCGACCAACTCTCCGACAACGCAACCGGTCTCTCCTGCAACCTCCAACCGATTTTATCGCGTCCGCGTCAAGCTTCGCTAATTCCTAAGCGGAGGAGGGGCAACGTTCTCGTTGCCCCCGGCGAAAAAAACGCATCGCTCCATCCTCTTCTCTCGCACTCCAATTAATAGGTATCAAGTTGGGCTGCGATGGCTTGCAGATCGCTTTGTATCGCTTCGAATTTTGCAATATTTTCTTCTGAATGTTCCGGTTGTGTTTCTAGCCAATCGGAAAGTTCTTTGCTTCTGTTTTCAAAGGAATTCTTGAGGTCTTTATATGTTTTTTGTTGGGCTTCACCGAGTTGACTTACTCGAAAGTCTTGTACTTTAATTTCGAGTTGAGCAATGGCTTCTTCAATTTCTTCTAGGTGTTGGGCGGCGGCGACAATCGCCTCTTTGGCCACTTTGCTGGCGGCTTGTTGTTCCGCTATTTCACGATTGAGGGCATCGAATTCAACGCGGGCCTCGTCGCTTAATGATTCGGCATATTTGGCGATGGATGCGGGGCGGTCTAGAAATAATACGTTTAATTCCTCTTGGAAGCTGGCGGGTGTTTTTTCGCGTCCTGCGGTCAGGCGTCCGAGTTCTGTTTCGCCATCCTCATCGAGCACGATAAAGGTAGGGAATCCTTGTACGTCGTATTCCATTTGAAGCGCCTCATTTCGTGCGGCATATTTTTCTGGAACAAGGCTTTTGTCGCGGGGGAAATCGATTAATACCATCACGAGATGGTTGGTTGCATAGGTCGTCCATTCAGGTTGGGTGAAAACATTTTCTTCCATCACCTTGCACCAGCTGCACCAATCTGAACCTGAAAAATCTAAAAGGAGGGGGAGTTTCTTTTCGGCGGCGAGTTCCTTGGCGGCGGTGAGATCCATCGTCCACGTTCCGACCGAGGCCCCATCGATATCGGCCTCCACTTGTTTAGCGTGTCCAATGGAGGTGGTAGCGATCAGGATGCTGACGAGAAAAAGAGTAGTTCGTTTATTCATGTTGAGTCTCCGTGAGGGGGTTAAGTTAGATTTATTTCTAACGTGGCCACCGCTCTATGGAAAGTTTTTTGCGGACTTTTTCGGATGGGCCATGCAATAATTTGAGTACAGAGCGGTTATATGTTTTTTACGGAGCCTTCATGAAAAATAAATTAATTATCATCGCATGGGCGGTGACGTTTTCTGCTTTTGCACAAACCAACGATTTTCTTACGTGGGCGCAATGCCTGCAACGTACGAAAACACAAAGCCCCGAACTCATGGCGGCTCGCGCGGCAGTTCGCGAATTGGAATATGGCGTCGCATCGGCGGGCTCGGGATTCCTCCCGCAGGTCAATGCATCGGCGGGGATTAATCGGGGGCAGAGTGAAGTGCTTAATCAGTGGGTGGATACGGAAAGTGCCTCTGGACGACTTTCGCTGAGTCAGGATCTTTTTTCGGGGGGCGAGAATGTCGCAAAACGGAAGCGGGCCTTGGCACAGCTTCAGGTGGGGAACGAGCAATTCCGCCGCACGCTTTCGGATGTTGAACTGCGGACTCGTCTGGCCTACATCGATGTGCTCTATGCTCAGGATCTGATTGCGCTTACCGAAAAGATTGAGGAGCGTCGGGGAAATAATGTTCGTTTGATCCAGTTGCGGTTTGATGGCGGACGGGAGAATGCAGGCTCCTTGGCACGAAGTAAGGCCCAATTTGTTCAGTCGCAATTTGAATTGCGTGAGGCGCGGCGAGCTCTTGACTATGCCCACCGCAATCTGGCGGCCGCTATGGGGCAACTGGAGGTGGAAGCGGGGGCGATGGGAGCTTTGCAGGCGAAAACACCCGACGACTTAATTGATCTTCACGATTTGATGATGCAGACCCCCAGCTATTGTATTGCCGCCACCCAGATTGAGGCTTCCAAGCAGGGGATGAAAGTAACGCGTAGCGCTCGCTTTCCTCAGTTGGGGTTTACGGCTTCGACCTCGATTCGAAGCAGTAATTATAAAGTGTATAACGGCGATTGGAATGTTGGGCTCAATGCATCTATGCCCATTTATACGGGGAACCGTCTCAAGAGTAATGTTGCCGCCGCGAAGGAACAGATTATCCAGTCCGAAATGGATCTTATGGATATGGCGAATACCCTGATGGCGACCTTACAGCAACGGTGGAATGCTTATATGGATGCCGTTGAAAACGAAGCCGTTCAAAAAGAGCTTTTCGATGCCGAGCAGCTTCGCGCCGAAATCTCCACCGCTAAATATAAGCAAGGCCTCCTTTCATACGAGGACTGGGATATTATTGAAAGTAACTTAATCAGTCAGGGAAAGACGCATCTTCAACGTCAGCGAACCGCCGAAGCCGAGCAGGCGCGGTGGAAAAATACATTAGGTTGGAGCGTGTGGCAGATGAAAGCAAAGGGCGAGTGATATGAAAAAAACGATTAAATGGATAGTGATTCTTGCGGTGCTGGGCGGCGGCGGATATGGATTTTATGAATCAAAGCTGAAGAAAAAAGAGGCCTCCGCGCCGAGTTATGACCGCACTAAAGCCGAGCTCCGTGATTTACGCATTACCGTTGAATCAACGGGGGAAGTTAGGCCTCGAAACCGGCTTGACGTGAAACCCCCGATCGCCGGGCGGCTTGAAGAACTTTTGGTGGATGAGGGGGATGAGGTGAAAAAGGGGCAGGTTCTCGGTTGGGTGAGCTCCACCGAACGCGCCACCTTGCTGGATGCCGCGCTGGCGACGAGCATCGAAGAATTCGAATATTGGGAAGAATTATATAAGCCGTCTCCGCTGATCTCGCCGCTAAAGGGAACCATTATTGCGCGCAATTTTGAGCCCGGACAGTCGATTAATGCCAATGATGCGGTGGTGGTGATTGCGGATGATTTAATTGTGATTGCCAATCTGGATGAAACCGATATTGGGCTGGTAAAGTTGGCGCAGCAGGTCGGTGTGCGGCTGGAGGCTTATCCCGATAAAGAGTTTTCCTGCGAAGTAGAAAAAATTGCTTACGACGCCCGTACGGTTAGCAATGTGACGATGTATGAAGTCGATGTTCGGCCGGATCGGTTGCCCCCTTTCGCGCGTAGCGGAATGACGGCCAATCTTGAGTTTTTGATTGAGGAAAAGGAAAACGCGCTCGTGATATCGGCTTCGGCCATTCAACAAAATTTTAGCAGTGAAACCTCGAAAGTTAACGTCGAAAAATCGGACGGAGGGATTGATGCGGATCGGCGGGCGATGATGATGCAGCGTATGCGTGAACGCGGGATGTCCGATGCAGAAATTAAGGAACGTTTTGCCCAGTTTGCATCCGGCGCCGCCCAACCGGGGAGTGGCGGCGGAAATGGTGGCGGGAAGAAAAGGAAAAGTGATGGGGGTTTCTATGTGTTGATGGCTTCGGACGATCCTGAACACCCGACCGCGCGACGCGTTGAAGTGGGGATTAGCGACGGTTCATATACAGAAATTATTAAAGGCCTGGAAGAGGGCGATGAAGTCCTGATTCAAAAGATTAATATGGGCTCTGGAAAGTCGAATAATGGAAGTTCGCTCATGTCTACGATGGGGCGCGGTGGCGGCGGAGGTCGTCATTAATGATTAAGATCGAAAATTTACGAAAGACCTATCAGATGGGCGAGATTGAGGTGCATGCCCTCGATGGCGTTTCGTTAACGGTTGAACAGGGTGAATATGTGGCCATCATCGGGGTGTCGGGCTCGGGAAAATCGACGCTTATGCATATTTTAGGATTACTCGATAGTCCCGATGGCGGAACCTTTGAGATCGATGGAACCGACGTTACTCAGTTTTCAGAGTCCGAGTTGGCTGCCTTTCGTAATCGTGTGATGGGCTTTGTCTTCCAACAATTTAACCTTCTAAAGCGAACCAGTGCTCTGGAGAATGTTGAGCTGCCTTTAATCTATGCCCGCAACGGTCAGAAATCGGATGTTGCTCGAAAAATGCTTGAGCTGGTGGGCCTCGGCGATCGCATGGCACACCACACCAACGAACTCTCTGGCGGG
Organism: Pontiella sp.; assembly: GCA_029939385.1. Lineage (GTDB taxonomy): Bacteria > Verrucomicrobiota > Kiritimatiellia > Kiritimatiellales > Pontiellaceae > Pontiella. Next base: position 8,675 of record JAOZSZ010000012.1, read on the forward strand.
CAGCAGCAACGTGTGGCCATCGCTCGGGCGCTGGTGAATAAGCCCTCCATTATTTTTGCGGACGAACCCACCGGAAATCTCGATTCAAAAAGTGCCAAGGAAATCATGGCGGTGATGAGTGAGTTGCATGCGCAAGGCCTCACCATTATTCTGGTGACTCACGACAAGGATGTGGCCCAGCACGCCCATCGTATTATCGAACTAAAGGATGGGAAAATCCTGTCGGATACCCTGAATTCGAACGCACCGAAAGTTCCTCTAATTGAACGACGCAAGGCTCCGGAGCACGCACCAAAAGCGATGGGGTTGCTTTCCATTTATGAGGGGTTTGTTCTCGTGAAACAATCCATTCGTTCGCTATTTGCCAACAAGGTGCGAACGGCACTTTCTACGCTGGGAATCATGATTGGAGTGGGGGCGGTGATTGCTACGGTCGCCATTGGAAATGGAACGAAGGCGGCGGTCGAACAACAGATGAGTCGTCTGGGGTCTAATCTGCTCATGCTATACCCACAACGGCGCTCCCGTGGCGGGGTAAGTCAGGGAAAGGCGTCGACCTCTCGTTTAAGCATAGAAGATGCTCGTGCCATTAAAATGGAGGTGGCCCATGTGGTGCGCGTCAGCTCCACGTCGGATGGAAATGCTCAGCTTCAATCGGGGAATCTAAACTGGGGCTGTCGAATCCAAGGAGTGGATATTGATTATGAAGAGATGCGCTCCTACCAACCGCAGATGGGGCGATTCTTTACCGAGGAAGAGGTCAATTCGCGTGCACGGGTGGCCGTCTTAGGGATTGTTCCGGTTCGCGAACTTTTTAATGGAGTCAATCCCGTGGGCCGCAAAATTAAGATCAATCGACAGACCTTCATCGTGATTGGGGTGCTTCCAGAAAAGGGAAGTAGTGGGTTTCGAGATAATGACGACACCGCCTTCGTTCCCATTTCTACGGCCATGCGTCGGCTCTTCGGAAAGAAGTATGTTGATCGAATAGAAATACAGATCGACGAGGCTGAAAATATGGATCGTGCTCAGGCCGATATCTTGGCCTTGGTTGCCCAGCGGCATCGCACCGGTACAAAAGAAAACCCGTTCGAAATCCGCAACCTCGCCGAAATTCAGGATATGGTTTCCGAAACCAGCAACGTTATGTCGCTCCTGCTTTCTAGCATTGCTTCCATTGCGCTCATGGTTGGCGGGATTGGGATTATGAATATTATGCTCGTTTCTGTGACGGAACGAACCCGCGAGATCGGCCTTCGGAAAGCACTGGGAGCTCGGCGAATGGATATTATGTTGCAGTTCCTAATTGAAGCACTTGTGATTAGCTTTTTCGGAGGATGCTTGGGCATTGTGCTCGGAATTGGAGCCAGTTTGTTGACCGAACACTTTGCCGGAATGCAGGTGCTGATTACATCGAGCTCCATCTATATGGCCTTCGGCTTCTCGGCCCTCATTGGCATTGTCTTTGGAATCTGGCCCGCGCGAAAGGCGGCCCTTCTTAACCCCATAGAGGCCCTTCGCTACGAGTAGATCGGCCAGTTCGCCGCATGGGCCATGAGCGTTTCAAGACATTGAACCGCCGCTGGGCTATCATTAAGACAAGGGATCATTCGGAAGGATTCGCCGCCGGCGGACATAAAGATTTTCTTCCCGCGAATTTCAATTTCCTCCAGGGTTTCAAGGCCATCGCAGAAGAAGGAGGGGCAGATCACGACGAGCCGCTTTTTTCCTTCTGCAGGAAGCTGGCGGAGCCTCTCATCGGTATAGGGCTTCATCCATTTTGTACGCCCCAGCCGCGATTGAAACGCTACGCTGTAGTGCGCCTTTGAGATTCCCGCTTCCGCAACAATCGCTTGAGTCGTCTCCATGCACTGGACGCGGTAATCGGGAGCCGGCATCTTTTTTATATGGTGCATCGGCAAGCCGTGGTAGCTAAACAAAATATGCTCATCCACATTTTTTAATGATTTTGCCAGCGGATGAATGAATGCCGGCTCGGCATAGAAGGGGGGAATAACGCGTAGCGTCGCGCGGTGGTTAATCGCCTTTTTCACGTGGGCAATACAGGCTCCGGTGGTGGCCATCGCCGCATGCGGAAAAAGAGGAATCAAGCCAATCTCATCAACACCAGACTGAAGCAATCTTTCAATGGCATCTTTAAACGAAGGCGATCCATACGTCATGCCCATCTCAACGTTCAGTTGTTTGGATAGTTCGCGACTATAATGAACCAGCGGCGAGCCTTTCTCCGTCCAGATCTTTTTATAAATCTTGGCCGACTCCGCCGG
>JAOZSZ010000012.1:11062-13517 GCA_029939385.1 Pontiella sp.
CTGTTCGTTTTCGATCTGGTTCATCTGATTCAAATAGGCTTCATAACCCACAACATATTGTGGAATGGCTTGGGGCGCGACGCTGAGCCGTTGATATTCTGGCTTCCCCGTAAGACCCAGCAGCTCTTTCAAATCACGCAATACTTCGGCCGTCATTTTGTCTTCATGCTGCAACGCTTTTTCAGGAGCCATCGCGCCGCCGATAAAGACCGTCAGCAACACGCGGCCCTCCGGTGCGCGTTCTGAAAAGATGGATGAAGGAAAGAGTGCTCCCAGCGAATGGCGTTCTTCAATTTTTGGAATTAATACACCAAAGCCATTCAGCGGATGGGTGAATTGGTTTCGATGGAATCCGAGCGATAAACTTGCGACAGGGGGATAGTAAATCGTTGCAAACGAGGAGAGGTCAAACGGTACATTTAGATTTGGAAGAGCATGTGCAGGAAGGGCGAGTAGCACATCGCTATATTCTTCGCCGTTCACCTTCCAGGTTCCATTCTCCAACCGTTCAAATCCAGTCACCGGACAATTAAGCCGAACCGCATCGCCCAGCTTTTGGGCCAATTGTTTGGGGAGCACTTCCATTCCGTCATCAAACGTAAACATTCGTGCATCCTTCGAGGCCACCTCCGCGCGCTTCTTTCGGGCCTTCGCCCCTTGGATGGCCCCTTTAATCAAGGAGCCATATTTTTGTTCCAACGCATAGAGCTTTGGAAAGGCGTGAGCGGTGGAAAGCTTCGCGGGGTCGCCAGCATACACTCCGCCGACGAAGGGGTTGATGGCATAGTCGAGGAATTCCTGCCCGAGGCGCCGCACCACAAAATCGGCTAGACTCTCGGACTCGTTTGATTTGGATCTAATAAATGGTTCGCGCATCAGGCGCAGCTTGGCCTTTCCCGAAAAGGCCTTTGATTTTAAAAACGCCGCCGGTGAAGTCGGCAGGACAATCGGTTGCCCGTTGCGAACAATAAATCGATTTTGGGCGGCGGTATGGGCGGGGCATTTACGGCCTTCGAGCCCCGCGCGGGTAACCAGTTTCCCAAGGTTTGGATGCGTGTCGAGGATGGAGTTGGGGCCGCACTCGACGAGGAAACCCTCCTCATGCACGGTTTGGATCACGCCGCCGACCCGATCCGATGCTTCGAACACGGTGCAGTCCACTCCGTATTCTTTTAGCTCAAATCCAGTGGTCAACCCCGTGATTCCCGCTCCAATGATGGCTACCTTTTTCTTCGAGCTTTGCATGAAATATTTAAACCATGAATCCTTGCGAATAGACACTAATAAAATCGGTCCGGTCGTTGCGGTCGGGTTAAATATTTTCCGCAGAGCACCCGTACAAAAAGATTTTTAATTATCCCAATGCCACATCCAAAATCATCATTACGGCGAACCCGACGAGGGTGGCCATCGTAACGATATCGATGTTTTTCTCATTGCGCTGGGATTCAGGAATGAGTTCTTCCACCACCACAAAGATCATCGCTCCGGCCGCAAAGCAGAGCGCATAGGGCAATATGCCTTGCATTTTCATAACAAATACCGCGCCGATCACCCCAGCAATAGGTTCCACGATGCCGGAGGCCTGGCCATAGAGAAAGCTCTTCCTCTTCGACATACCCTCGCGCCGAAGGGGCATCGAGACCGCCGTGCCTTCCGGAAAATTTTGTATGCCGATTCCGATGGCCAGTGCAATCGCACCACCGAGCGTGGCGGAGGGGAGGTTGGCGGCCACCGCGCCGAAGGCCACACCAACGGCCAGCCCTTCGGGAATGTTGTGCAGGGTGATCGCCATCACTAGCAATGTGCTGCGTTGCCAAGAGGTTTTAATCCCTTCACTATGATCTATCGCCAGACCGGGATGGAGGTGAGGAAGGAACTTATCAATCACCCGCATAAATATTCCGCCACCGAGAAACCCGATGGACGCCGTCAGCCACGGGGTATGCCCCAACTCTTCAGCCATCGCAATTCCTGGAGCGAGTAACGACCAGAAGCTCGCTGCAATCATGACCCCCGCGGCAAAGCCGAGCATACAATCCATGATCTTGGGTTTTATAACCCCAGGAAGAAAGACCAGCGCCGCCCCAGCGGCCGTCACTCCCCACGTGAAAAGCGTGGCGATAAACGCCTGCATCACGGGGGTGTATTGCATAAAAAATTCATTCATAATGCTTATCCAAAAGGAGGAGAGCGCGTTCTGCCGCTCCCTATTCATTGTTAAAAACTATTTGAAAGAATAGTCGTTGGAGCGGTGGGTAAAAAGTCAAATGGTGTAGAAGTTCGTAGAAAAGGTTCGTAGTTCCGCCTTTAGGCGGTAATCCCCGTGGGAGAGGTCCCGTGCACAGAGCCGCCTAAAGGCGGGACTACATACTTTTCTTATTTGGTTGCGGCCATTTAGGGTCGCCGATATATTCGGCGCTCGTTTTTAGGGAAGCAATAAATATTTAACCAA
>JAOZSZ010000342.1 GCA_029939385.1 Pontiella sp.
ATCGAGATTTTACATGTGGATGTGCCGGATGAGCATGCCGGAAAAGCGATTGAGCTGGCCGGAACCCGTAGAGGGGAGATGCTGGATATCGAGCAACACGGAATTCGCAAGATGATCCGTTTCCAAATTCCTACTCGGGGTTTAATCGGGTTGCGTAGTAAAATGCTTACCGCAACGGCGGGTGAGGCAATTGTGACGCACCGTTTTCTTCATTATGAACCCTATAAAGGTGTAATTCAGCAGCGCAATAATGGGGTGTTGATTTCGCAGGGAAAGGGCGCGGCGATCGCGTTTGCTCTCGATGCATTGCAACAACGCGGCATCTTTTTTGTGAATCCCGGTGAGGAGTGTTATGAAGGGATGGTTTTGGGGGAACACTGCATTGATAAGGATTTGGTGGTGAATATTCAAAAGGCTAAACAGCTCACTAATATGCGTGCTTCCGGAACGGATCGGGCCATGAAAATTGCGCCGGCGCAGGTGAAAAGTTTGGAAGAGGCGCTTGAGTATATTGCGGCGGATGAATTGGTAGAAATTACGCCTAATAATATTCGATTGCGCAAGAAGATGCTCTCTGAAGTGGAACGTAAGCGGTTTGGGCGACAGAAGTCTAAGGACTAACCTGAGTTGTGGATTTGCAAGAGGCGGATTTTTGTTGATTCAATAAAAGATTCTTGTAGGTTTTTTCAAACGAGTTTACTTAGAAGGCCTTAACGGATCGTCAGGGGTGTTAGTGAATACTTTGGAAGCCGAACGAATCGGGACGGACGCAGGGCGCTGAGTGGCAGAGAGAATAAAATGGAAACAAGACTGTATGTAGGAAATCTTTCCTATGGTTCCACTGAAGGCGACCTCGATGAGTTGTTCAAACAGGCTGGCGAGGTGGTTAAATGCGAGTTAATGCTCGATAAGTTTACGAGCCGTTCCCGCGGATTTGCTTTTATTGAGATGAGTTCTCATGAAGAAGCCAATAAAGCGGTTGAGATGTTTAATGACCAAGATCTTCAAGGGCGTAATTTGTGCGTCAATATTGCGCGTCCGCGCGAAGAGCGTACGCCACGTCGTGATGGTAGCGGCGGAGGAAATCGTGGTGGAGGGAATCGCGGCGGAGGTCGCGGAGGTTATGGCAGCGGTAACCGTTAGTAATCCTACCTTTATTTTATAATGAATTTCCATTGTGCAGTTTTGAAACATCATTAGATAAT
>JAOZSZ010000013.1:0-8143 GCA_029939385.1 Pontiella sp.
TGATGAGCTTTGGGATCATTATTCATCATCATATCGAAGGGTTTGGCTTCGGGAATGAAGAGGAGGGCTTTAAATTCGATTGCGCCCTCCGCATTGTAATGAATAGTTTCGGCGGGGTTGTTCATATCGTGAGAGATATGTTTATAAAATTCGCCATATTCCTCATCGGTGATTTCATTTTTCGGGCGCAACCAAATAGCCTTTTGTGTGTTGATTTGGTCTTCTTTTTCTTCTTCGGTTCCCTTCTCTTCATCCTTTTCAGTGCTGAGTAAGACAACGGGGTGCTCAAGAAAATCGGAGAATTTCTTAACCGTGGAGCGGAGGGTCCACTCATCGAGATATTCGGTGGCATCTTCTTTTATATGTAGAATAATATCGGTTCCGCGGGTGGTTTTGTTGGCATCGGATAGGGTGAAGTTTCCGGTTCCTTTGGATTCCCATTTAACCGCATCTTCGCCGTGTGCTTTAGTGATTACGGTTACGTTGTCGGCCACCATGAATGAGGCATAAAACCCCACTCCGAATTGACCGATTAACTCGGGATTATCTTTAACATCCATCTCCTTAGCCTTGGCGAGGAACGCTTTAGTTCCGGAGTGGGCGATGGTGCCAAGATTTTCGATGACAGACTCTTTCGACATCCCAATGCCATTGTCGGAGATCGTTAATGTTTTCGCTTCCTTGTCCGCGCGCAGCGTAATTTTCCAGTCACTATTACCATCGAGTAGCTCTGTATTGGTGAGCCCCTCAAAACGTATTTTATCGATCGCATCGCAGGCATTAGAGATGAGTTCGCGCAAGAATACTTCGCGGTGGGAATAGAGCGAGTGAGTGATGAGATGCAGTAATTGTTCGAGTTCGGTTTTAAACTTCAAGGTTTTTTTTGCCATCGATATTCTCCTTATGATGTCTGTAGTAAAAATAGTTGGCGAAACTACGAAAGAGGGACTTATATTTCAAGTCAACCTTGATAGAAATTCTGGAATTTTATATACAGCTCAAATGAAAATAATAAAAATTGTACCCCTACTCGCATCTTTTTTCCTTATTTCAAGTTATGCAGAGGTCATTAAGGTTGCGTGCATTGGTGATTCCATCACGTTGGGTGCAGGGGTGGAAGATCGCGAAAGAAATAACTATCCTGCACAGCTTCAGCGGATTCTAGGAAGTGCCTATCAGGTAAAAAACTTTGGAGTGAGTGGTAGCACTATGCTTCGCAAAGGGAATTGGCCCTGGAGTAATCATTCGTACGGTAAAGATATGGCCCGTTATCAGCCCGATATTGTGGTGATAATGCTGGGTACTAACGATGCAAAACCCGTCAACTGGAAATATAAGAAAGAGTTTCTTCCCAATACCTTGACGCTTATTCAGTCTTTTAAATCACTCCCCAGCAAGCCTCGCATCCTTCTTTGCACCCCTCTTCCGGGGCTCACAGGATTGGCTTCAACACCTCAGAATATTCCTGGCAAAGTTATTGCGGAAGAGGTGGTTCCCTTGGTTCGGCAGGCCGCCGAGCAATCACATAGTGAGCTGATTGATCTCTTTATAGAATTTAGCTTTTTTGAGGAAGATCTTCCTTCGATTCTTCCCGATAAAACCCATCCCGGAGCGAAAGGGGCTGCTAGTATTGCTCTGCGTGTTGCCGACCAAATTATGGTTCCGCGTAATATAGAATTTTCGGTTGAATCTCAGCTTAAAAAGGAGGGGGTGAAAGTAACGAAAGAAACCTTCCACGGCTATGATCGTTTTACCTTTAATCTATCAACGGTTGATAATGCAATCTGTGTGATTGTGGCTCCAAAATCTGTTATTCAAGGTCAGCCATGGATATGGCGCGCGCGATTCTTCGGTCATCAACCCGCACTCGATCAAGCGCTGCTTGATCGGGGGTATCACCTTGCTTATTGTGATATTTCAAATCTGTTTGGTAGCCCTAAAGCGGTGGCTCGATGGGATAAGTTTTATGCATTTACGCAAGCTCTTGGATTATCCAAAAAGCCGATTCTTGAAGGCATGAGTCGAGGGGGCTTAATCGTTTTTAACTGGGCCAAAGCCAATCCCAAAAAAGTGGCCGCTATTTATGGCGATAATCCGGTTTGTGACATTCGTTCTTGGCCCGCTAAAAAATCTCCGGGTGATTGGGAAAGATGTCTGAATGCTTGGGGGAAAACCGAGGCAGATATGCCCGATTTTAAGGGAAATCCGATCGATGGTTTGGAGCCTTTGGTTAAGGCTCATGTCCCGGTTTTTTTGCCTCTTGGAACAAAAGACCAGGTGGTTTTGCTTTCCGAAAATGCTCATATCTTAGCGGAGCGCTACACGAAATTGGGAGGGAGTGTTACGGTTTGGGAAAAACCCAATGCGGGTCATCATCCTCATGGACTGCATCCTATTTTTCCGCTCCTTCGCCATTTACTTTATGCTTCAGGAAACCCGATCTTGCCCGATCTCTATCAACAGGCGAGCACGCAGACGTTTCCGTTGGTGGATGCCCCGATTCTTCAACAACGCCAGCAACAGCTAAAGCAAGCTAAGCGCATTCTCTTTCTTGGAGATTCGATAACCTACGGTGGAGATTATGTATCCTTCTTCACCGCTTGGGCTGAACAGCAATCCTTTGCGCCCGAGGCATCGTTTGTAAATATGGGGCTGTCATCAGAAACCGTATCGGGGCTTTCCGAAAAAGGACATGCCGGCGGAACGTTCCCGCGTCCAGATCTTCAGGAACGTCTGGGTCGCGTGCTTTCTCAATACAAACCTGATCTTATATTTGCTTGTTATGGAATGAATTGCGCCATCTATAAGCCCTTCGATGCCGAGCGCTTTGCTGCCTATCAAAAGGGGATTACTAAACTAAAAGTCGAGGCAGAGAAGGCCGGGGCTCAGGTGGTATTCATTACGCCTCCCTATTTTGACAACCATGGGAAAGCGGGTCCTTTCGAATATGCAGATGTCCTTAGGCGCTATAGTCATTGGTTGGTTTCAAAACGTGCTGATGGATGGGATGTAATTGATCTCAATACTGAAATGACGGCCCGCATTAAAGGGGCTCAGGTATTGGATCCCGCCTTTTCTGTTCAACGCGATAAAATTCACCCAAACCCAGCTGGCCATCGGATTATGGCGCAAAGTTTAATCAACTATTATACTGACCCTTACTCGCCTACGGCAGAAGCGATTCAACAAAATGTAATCGATCGCGAGCGTTTTAATCTGACGCATCAGCGAATGAAGATTCTCCGGGATGCGTGGCTCTCAGAAACCAAGCATAAGCGACCGGGTGTTGCAAAAGGTCTGCCGCTCCCAGAAGCGGAAGAGAAAGCCGCTAGGCTTTCGGAGAAACTTAAAGAATTAGCATGCAGTCGCCATAGCTAAAGAATCGATATTTTTCCTCTATCGCTTCGGCATAGGCGCGAAGCATGAGCTCGCGGCCGGCGAAAGCGGACATCATCATGAGCAACGTTGATTTGGGTAGGTGAAAGTTAGTGAGAATGGCATCGACGTTCTGGAATTCGTAGGGCGGATAGATGAAAATATTGGTGGAGCCTTCGGCTTTTTTTAGGGAGGAAAGGCTTTCCAATGTTCGAACACTCGTAGAGCCGACTGCCACGATCCGCCCTCTGTTCTGTTTTGCAGTATGGATGGTGTGCGCGGCTTTTTCCGAAACAAGATAGCGTTCGTGGTGCATTTCGTGATCGGTAATAATCTCTGCCGAAACAGGACGGAAGGTGCCAAGGCCAACATGGAGCGTTAGTTCGGCTTTTTTTATCCCTTTTTTTTCTAGAGAATCAAGAAGAGCAGGCGTGAAGTGTAGCCCCGCAGTGGGCGCGGCGGCAGCGCCGGGTTCGGCGGCGTAGACGGTTTGGTAGCGCTCTTTGTCGGTATGGATCTGTTCGCGAGTCTGTTCTTTTCGGGCAATATAGGGAGGGAGGGGAGGAACGCCCTCCTCGTCGAGAATTTCCATAAGCGGGCGTTCAGATTTAATCCTAAGCCGTGCTTTGCCTTGCTCTCCATCCTGAAGCATTGTGGCCTGTACTTTTCCAGAACAGAGATCGAGTTCGTCTCCAACTTTTGGGCGGCGCGAAGTTTTCATTAGCACGTTCCATTCATTTGGAACGGGTTCATCTAACAAGAGTAATTCAACTTTTCCGCCCGAGGCCATTTTATGGCCAAAGATACGGGCGGGAATGACTTTGGTATTGTTAAGTACGAGTACATCGGGGGCTCGTAGGTAGTCGATGATATTGGTAATTATCTTATGTTCAATCCGTCCGGAATCACGGTGAAGAACCAGCATCCGTGCCATATCACGGCGCTCGGCTGGATGCTGGGCAATCAGCTCCGTTGGGAGATCATAGTTGAATAGGTCGGTTTTCATCTGGTAGCTTCCTGAAACCGCAGAAGAATACGGAACCACAGCAAGAATTAAAGATGAATCTGTTTTGGAGTTTAAAATGAAAATATTGGTAGTAGGTAATGGGGGCCGCGAGCATACGCTGGCATGGAAACTGGCAAACGATAGCACAAAGCCCGAAATTTTCTGTACACCAGGTAATGCGGGAACCGCGGCGCTGGGCACAAATCTTTCCTATAGCGCAACCGATATTGATGGCATTAAGCAATGGTGCATCGAAAATCAACCCGGCTTGGTGGTGATAGGACCCGAAGCGCCGCTGTGTGCCGGAATGGCCGATGTGTTAGAAGCCGAGGGCTTTCGGGTGTTTGGGCCTAATCAGGCGGCGGCCGAGCTGGAGGGAAGTAAACAATTTGCGAAGGAAATTATGAAAGCGGGGGGCGTTCCAACCTCGGCTTATGAGGCCTTTACTGATCCTGATTTAGCCTGTGAGTATGTTCAAAAGCGCGGTGTTCCTATCGTGATTAAGGCGGATGGTCTTGCGGCAGGAAAGGGGGTAACCGTAGCCGAAACCGTAGAACAGGCGGAAGCCGCCATTCGTGATGCACTGGATGGAAATGCTTTTGGAGAGGCCGGGAATCGGGTGGTGATCGAGGATTTTCTTGTGGGTGAGGAGGCGTCTATTCTTGCGCTGATTGATGGTGATCATGTGGTGATGCTTGCTTCGTCGCAGGATCATAAACGGATCTTTGAAAAAGATAAGGGTCCCAATACGGGAGGTATGGGGGCCTATTCGCCGGCCTCAATTATAACGGAAAGTGTCCTTGAAAAAATAAAGACGGAAGTCTACGACCGCACGCTGGCTGAACTAAAGAAACGGGGCATTGTTTTTAAAGGCGTGCTTTACGCGGGGCTAATGATTGAGAAGGGCCGGCCGAGTGTCGTTGAATTCAATTGTCGTTTTGGTGATCCAGAAACACAGGTTGTATTAGCGCGTTGGGATGGGGATATGCTTCCGGCGATTAATGCCGTAATCGATGGTACGCTTTCCGATGATTTAATTCAGTGGAAACCAGAGCATAGCGTTTGTGTGGTGATGGTGGCGGGGGGATATCCCGGCGACTATGCCAAGGGGAATGAAATCCAGAATCTAGATAAAGCGAATGCGGTTGATGATACGATGGTGTTTCACGCTGGAACTGCGCTTTCTAAGGATCAAATTGTGACGGCGGGCGGGCGAGTGTTAGGCATTACCTCGCTGGGTAAAGATCTTCCCGATGCGCTTTCGAAAGCATACATTGCCGTGGAAACTATCAGCTTTACTGGTGCTTTTTATCGAAATGATATTGCACACCGTGAACTAAGGAGATTGGAAAATGACTAAGAAAAATACACCTGTAGCCATTGTTATGGGCAGTAAGACCGATTGGCCCACATTGGAATTTACCGTTAAGACGCTGAAGGAGTTCGGCATCGAAAGCACCGTTAAGGTGATGTCTGCGCATCGCACCCCGCACGAAGCGGCAGATTTTGCGGAAAATGCGGCGAAGAATGGATATAAAGTAATTATTGGTGCGGCCGGTGGGGCGGCTCATTTGTGTGGGGTTTTGGCGGGGCACACGATCCTGCCTGTGATTGGGATTCCTGTGAAGGGCTGGGCTCTTGATGGGTTGGACTCGCTTCTTTCTACCGTGCAAATGCCCAAGGGCGTTCCGGTGGCGACCGTGGCTATTGGTAAAGCAGGAGCCATTAATGCGGCAATTCTTGCGGTGCAGATGATGGCGATCGCTGATCCGTCGCTGAAGCGCAAGTTGACAACTTTTAAGAAAAATATGGCGGCCGAAGTGCTTAAGGCGGATGCCGAGCTTCAAGCTGAACTTGAAGCGTAAGTCCTGATTTTTTCTTTTCTGTAGGTTGAGGCCGGAGGTTTTTACTTATAGAAAAGAAAGGGAAGGGCGTCTGCGTTATTCATAAAGCGTATTCTCAATCTTTCCAGTTCCACCATTTGAGTCGTTCTGGATCATGAGGATTCTCCGTTGCGTAGTATACGGCGCAGCGGAAAACATAGAGCATGCATCGATCCACCTTTCCTCCTTTTTGATCGCATAATTGCAGATAAAGATCTTCCGGATCTCTATCCTCTAGATCGCGAGTCCGGTGTATTCCAATTGTGTGTAAATCCTGAGCAATACGTTTTCCAATGCCGGGGATTTGTTCGAGTTCGGCCTATTTTATAGGAGGGTTCATTTTTCACCTTTCGGGTGGGGCTTGAATCCGAATAAATAACGATCAATCTGATGGCGATAGCTGTTTCCAAAAACCTTCTGGTTCTTGGCTAATGCGCCAGCAGGCAATGCCGCGGATAGGGTGTTGCTGATAAAGGTTAAGCTTGGCTTTTAGTGATTGGAGCGTTTCATAGTGAACGTCGATCGTGACGGTTTCGGTGAAGGAATAGGATCCGCCATGGGTTTCGTTATTAGAAATTTGAATGTTTTTTGCGCGGAGTTCGGCGATAATCTCGGAGTTTTTGTAGGCGTGGGCAAGGGACGGGGTTTGCCAGCCGCGTCCGTAGAGAGGAATTCCCATAATGAGTTTGTTGGCCGGGATTGTTTTTAGTGCATAGGTATAGATTTTCTCGCACCAAGGAAGCGAGGCAATCGAGCCGTGCGAACCCCCTCGATAATGTTCGTCGTAAGCCATGATGATCACTCGATCGGCGATCAGTGCGATGATGGGGTAGTCGAAGGCATCAGTAGGATTCTTCTGCTTATGTTCTGCCCAGCGTGCCATGACGGCGACGCTGAAGATCTTGTCTTTCGGAAGTGCTTTTTTGACCGCGACCAGAAAGTTGAGATAGGCGGTCCCATCCGCTTTGGAAATGCTTTCAAAATCAATCTGTATGCCATCGAAGGGAGCTGAACGTTCTACTATATGGGTGATGATCCGCTCGAAAAAGGGAAGTTTTGGATCGAGATAGATGTGTGCGAGTGTGGAGTTCCATGGAAGAGTAATCACGAGATGGTGGCGAGTTTTTGAATGAGCTCCAGGTAATATGGGAGGCTGTAAATGACCTCCTTTAAGATGGCCGTCTCCATCGACCGTTGCACTAAAGTAGGCAATATCAGTGATGGGTGATGATGCGGGGAAGTGTTTTTCCTCCCCTTTCATGAGATAAACCCAAGTTTCGGGAAATGATTTTGCCTGTCCAGAAATAGCGAATAGGCACAGCAATAAAATGACGATGGCGTGTTTCATGCCCCCAAAATAGGAGGGGATTTACTCTGTGTCAAGAGCTTGGGAATCTGGCTATGCTGCGCCTGCCGTTCTTTTGTTTTCCTGATGAGGCAACACAATTTCTGAGGCCACCTTGTTAAAAGGAAAGACGAGGGTAAGTACGGTAACATCGCCATCACGATACTCGAGACTGATTTCTCCGCCGAGCAGGTGGATATAACGTCGAGCAAGTGAGAGCCCATATTTGGTATCAACGGCTTCTTTATCTAAATTTTCTGGAGTAAAAATTCGTGTGAGCAATTTATCTTTTTGATGGGCTCCGGTATAGGCGAGTTCAAAGGCTAAGGTGATACTTTTCTCATCGCTTGATTTGCGTTCTGCATGTAGCCCCAGTCGGCCCTTATCAGTGTGGGCGAGTGCATAACCAAGTAGAATGGTTAGAATTTTCCGGATTTTATGTTCATCGGTTTCGACGAGTTTGGGCACGTTGTTGGCAGATTGATATTGTGCATAGCCTACTGCAAAAAATAGTTTTTTTGTTTCTGCTCGCTG
>JAOZSZ010000013.1:8243-9589 GCA_029939385.1 Pontiella sp.
AGAACTACGGCTAGAATATGTAGGATCCCTTCAATATCAATGGTGCTTAGTGATACGAGGGCATGGAACCTTGTTTGGTCGGCCTTGTTGAAATGCCATTCAAAGCTGTCGTGTCCCGTTTCGATGGTGCTATGCAACCGCGATTTTGCCATATCAAAAGAGGGCATTTTGTTGGGTTGTTGTTTTGGGGAGAGTGATCCAATGGTTTTGTTGATTAAAAGGGCCGTTGATTTTTCTCCGAAGAGGCGAGCCGCAGCAAGGTTTGCTGATTGGATTTTTCCACTCTTTGGATTGATCTGGAAGAGTGCATCGGCTGAGGATTGGAAGAGCGAGCGATAACGATTTTCATTTTTTCGAAGATCTATGTGTTCATTTTCGAGTTGCTCAATCTCGGTTTGGTGCTCTTTCTTGATTCCCTCAATATGGGATTCCAGCTCCTCCGAGTTTAAACTTGCGCGCTCAATGGCCTGGGCGAGTTCGGTCTCTATTTTCTGTTGCGCTTTCTTCGCCTCCGTCAGCTCGGCGGATCGTAGGGTTATGGTTTGTTGAAGTTGGTGAATCTGTGTCTTTAGTGCTGTTTCATCTTTCTGCATGCCGGCTTCATTTTTCTGGTGCTCTTTGATCTGGTTTCTTAGTTCTTGTGTATGTTGTTCAAGAAGATCGCTGGTATTATCTTGGCTGGCATTAAAGGCAATTTTTAATTCACCAAGTTCTTGCTCCACCTTGTTTCTCTGTTCGCTCTCCCGCTTAAGTTTTTCATTTGCCGTACAAAGGGTGTTTTCAAGGCTTTTACTTTGTTTTTGCAGAAGCTCATCTTGTTGCTTTAGCTCGTATTCGGTTTTCTTAAGTTGTTTAAGTTCGTCCAGCAGAGCTTCACCTTCTTTAGCAACCAAGGCGGCTTGGTTTTTGGATAGGTTCTCCATTTCCTTCTGAGTTTTGGTGAGGCAAGTTGCTATTTTTTGCTGTTCCTTGCTGGCGTTATCCAATTCGATGGCACGAATCTCAAGAATGCTTTCGAGTTCTTCTTTGGTCTGTTGTAGGTCGCTAACCTTTTTGCGTAGTTTAATTTCGTTTAGACGAATTTCGGCGATGTTAAGGTTAAGTTTCTGCGTTTCTCGTTCAATCAGTTGAGTCTGGCGGGTATTCATCTGTTCGAGTTTTTGTTCAATTTGTTTTCGTTGAGCTTCGGCTCCTTCGCGTGCTTCGATTTGTTGGTTGAACTCTTTGCTTTTGAGTTGCAACATTTTCCCTAATTCTGAGAGGCGGGCTTCGAGATCTTTTTCTTGTTGGCGCAATGCTTTTTCTCGGATCTGTTTCTTTGCAAGTTCTTGTTTTAGTGTTTTCGT
>JAOZSZ010000013.1:9689-13380 GCA_029939385.1 Pontiella sp.
CGAAGTTCACTTTCTTTTATGGCAATGAGCTCTTCCCATTTTTTCCGTTTATTGGTTTCTTTATCCAATTCTAAAAGGCGTTTTGAAAGTTGTTCTTTGAGTTGTTTTTGACGAGTAATAAGTTGGTCTTCATTGTGACGAAGTAATTCTTCTTCATGTTTCTGTGCCTTGAGTTGTTTTTGGAATTCGTGCTGATGGTTTTCGAGTTCGGCTTCACGGACAACTAATTTTTGATTAGAATTCTGTAGAGCCATGGTGGTTTGTCCGAGTTCACTCTCTGTTTTTTGTAATTCGCGGGTTCGATGGTGGAGTTGCTGATCAAGTTGATGATGGTTACGAATGAGTTCTTCTTCCTTTTTCTTCCGATCGCTGATTTCAAGTGATAGTCCCACGACTCCTTCCACAAGGCCGGCGCTGGAGATAAGCGGAATTTGAATCGTTTCCATCCAACCCGATTTTTTATGGGCTTCATACGGATACTCTACTCGGCGGAGCTTTCCTGATTTCATAACATCAATTGCATTTTTATCGTGATCGCGTGAGGTGGCAGGTATGACTTCGAAAATAGTTTTTCCAATCCAGTTCTCTTGAGGAATCCCCGTGCGGCTCGCTAGCTTTTGGCTCGCATAAAGATAGCGACAGCGGGTGTCCTTTACATGGACATCCGCGGGGAGGGCATTAAGGATTCGTCGCATAAATTGTGTTTGACTGGTGAGTTCTTCTTTCTCTCGTTTTTGTTGGCTTATGTTGCGCTGGGAGCCCCAGATTCCAATGAGTTTGTTGTCTTCCACTAATCCAACTACGTTATTCAGTAGACTGAGCCGGTTTCCGCGCGGATCTTGGCGGATCGATTCAAAATTAATCAGTTTATATTCTGCCTCAATGAGTTGCTTGATCGTTTCATTGTTTTTAAATGGTCCACAACCTCCTTGAAGGGTGTTGATACTCTTTCCTGTAAGAGAGGAGATAGAGTCTCCATAGAGTGAAGCAAAGGTTTCGTTG
This sequence comes from Pontiella sp., assembly GCA_029939385.1. Lineage (GTDB taxonomy): Bacteria > Verrucomicrobiota > Kiritimatiellia > Kiritimatiellales > Pontiellaceae > Pontiella. Next base: position 10,692 of record JAOZSZ010000013.1, read on the forward strand.
CAGGCGGTAAGTGTCATCTGCTCCATGATCGTTGCTGCCATCTTATCGGGTGGAGTGGTGAGGGGGATAGGGGTTTCAGGGGTAAGTTGGTAATATCCCTCGATTGTTTCTTCCATAAAAGAGGAATAACGGGCTGTAATGACTTCTTGCTGTAGCCGTTCTTTATGGAACTGCGTAACATCAGAAACCCAACCGATGTAACTTTCTACATCCTTCCGTTCATTAAGCACCTTGCTTGCTCGACAAACTACATGGACGTCTTGACCTTTTGCGTGCTTAAACCGGAAGAAAAGAAGAGCTGATTCATCATTTTGAATAAAAAATTTCCAGGCGGTATCGAACGGATTACGATCTTCAGGATGGATCGCACTTTGTAATCCTTCTTGCAGTGCTTTTTTTGGGTAGAGGCCAGAGAGTTGCTGAAGAGCGGAGTTAATGTATGTACATTTTCCATCCAAATCCATTTGGAACATCCCCACCTGGGCATCAAAAAGAATCCCTTGATAACGGGTTGTTGTATTTTTTAAATTTAATTCCGTTTTTTTGAGGGTGTGACTTTTTTGAGTGAGCCGTTCCCGAGTCTGGCTTAGTTCGGTGGTTATAATTTTAAGTTCTTTATAGGTTGTCTTAAAACGGGTTTGGAATAAAAAGAAAAGAATAATGGTTGCTAGCAAAAGAGCTCCCATGATTAAGAACGTGGTTAAACTCATTTCCACAGGAAGGCCAGTTTGAAACGTATCAGATATTTGTGCATGCACGTTGAAAGGAGTTATGAAAAAGAGGGAAAGAATTGCTGAAAGAGCTTGTGCTATTGAGTTTTGTTTTAATTGTCGGTTCATTATATTGCCTCATTTTCGCCGCGAGTTTAGTGCGCTATTTATAGAAAGCAGATCGCATGCCAAGGGGTTTTACGGAGTCTTTTGATCTGAATCTTTAGTGGGGGTTTTTGCTGGTCGCATCAAAAATAGAGCTGCACTTAAAAATACAATGTAGCCGGAAACTGGAGAGGAACGAGTTGCTTTGCCGAGTGTCGAGGGGTGTGTTTTTAAGTGTATTGCCGGGGCTTTTTTTGATTTGAGTTGAGAGAGTAAAGGGGAGCCGAGGGTATCGTTTTCTTCTAAACTCTGCTTGGGTTGAGAATTTAATTCTTTTGACTTATCCTTTAACTCCTCGCTAAGGGGGGATGTTTTGGCCAGCAAGGTTCCGAGGGTTTTTGGTGCTTCAGTACATTCTGCTTTTAAGAGAACCCAATTATTTTGATATATGGGTTCGAGGAGTTTGCAGCCTTGTTCGGGAATGATATGTTTTTGGGTAATCATCTGGGCGATCATTTCCTTTTTTTGCTGAAGGGGCAGATCGAAAGTGATTCGCAATGTCCCATAGTCGCCGATAATTATTTTCCGGCTGGAATCTTCTAGAAAGATATTAAATGGGTTTATTTTGGTTTCCATGAGGGCGGTACCTCCGAGAATATGAATTTCGGCGGCTCCACCTTTTTCGGCTTGGGTGTGTAATTCGATTTCGGTGATATGGTAAACGGATTTGTTGTGAATAAAAACTTTTCCGGATCCTCTACCATCATTCCCAATCGATAAGGAACCCTTGATTGTTGTGCGATCCTTAAGTGTTACGGACCCTTTGCTTGCGGATGTGCCAAAAGCTTTAGCGGCAAGGGAGACTCTTCCATTAATTGAGAGATTCTTTCGGAGGGTCAGATTGGCATATCCGGAGGCAGATGCAGGAACATATATTGTGCGTTGGTGGGGAACCGAGCTCCAAAGATTAATATTTCCATTCCCTTCAAGAAATAATTCTTGACCATAAAGTTGCATGCCGTTGTTGAGCTCTACGGTACGATTAATAACAATCGTGCTATTATTTTGGCGAAAATGTACCGCTTCATTCTCTGTGGGAATATGTTTGAGTCTCCATTTATAGGCATCATTCCAATCTGCTTTAATCTCGCTTCCTCTCCAAAGGTTAATGCCTTGCGCGGTAACGGTATTGACTAGTCCACAGAGGGTTACACCCGTGAGTATTATTTTAATTAATTTGTCTAGTTGCATAAAAAATCTCCAATAACTGTCTTCTACCTAAGATGCCAATACTCCATCTTTTCTTGCAGTAATTATGCCATATAATAATGGGGTAGATTGAAGGTGGAAATGAGGCGGTGTTTAGTTCGGGAGAGATTTAGATAAATTATCGTATGGCATGAATGATGCTTTCACTGATCGCAGATGAATGAATTTAGTAAATAATGTAAGAAGGGCGAATATGAATAAAAAGAATAATCATCTTTATGAAAAGCAGTCAGAAATGTTGCAGATTCCATATCGTGAGTATGTTGATTTAATGGGGAAAGTTGAGAAAGCACAGAGCTCTCAGCAACTCAAAGCAACTGTAGTCGCGGATTTAAAGTATTTTCTCGGCCATGAAAAAGAAGAGTCGGCTCCTGATGTTAAAATTAAGCCAAAAGCGGCGGTGGTGGAGCCAAAAGCGGTAGTAGTTGAGCCAGAAGTGAAACCTGAATTTGTTCCAGCAAAAGAGGTGAAACCGGAAGTTGTTTCCGTTGAGATTTCAGTCAAAGATTCTGAGCCTTCTAAAAAGAGTCTTCCAGTCGATATGTCGAAAATCCCCCCAATAAAAAAGGATATTTCGGAGTATTTTAATAAAAAGGATGAGTCCG
>JAOZSZ010000167.1 GCA_029939385.1 Pontiella sp.
AGTCCGTTTCAGAGCCGCCACCTGCCGTTCAGAAAGCGTTCCTTTCACCTTGAATTGCCCGGAAAGCGAGTCGATAAATTCCTTGTCATCGAAGACCCGTTTTCCCCGTTTAACCGGCTCCGCCCACTCCACTACCGACTCAAAAGCCGATAAAATTGGAGCAACCACGGGATCGGCCACCACCTCTTTTTTCTCGTCGAGCTTAAGTTCGACTCGAATGGTATCGAAGTTTTCGATTTGCTCGGAATATTTAGTTAATAGCGTATCGAGATAGGCGACCTGCCGCTCGCTCAGGCGCTTGCCCATCTTAACCTGATCGCCAAGGGAGGAGATAAACTTGCCATCATCGTATGTACGTTTCCCCGCACTACGAGGCTCTTCGTACTTAACCGCAGCTAATAACTCCAACTTGCGCGGGGTATTAGCTCGTACAGCTTCTGGTTCGACGAGTTCTAATTCTTTAACCATTTCTGAGGGGACTTGCTTGATATAACGACAGCACATTTTATGTAGCATTTCGCCTTGGCGCTTCGAGAGCAGCTCGCCTTCTCCTACCTTTTCCTTAAGATCTTCAAAGGTTTTTTGATCGTCATAAACTCGCCGCCCCGATTTTACGGGTTCCGCCCACGTGGTTACATTTTCCAATGCATGAAAACATTTAGAAATTAGCTCCGGAGGCGCTGTCTCTTTCGCGTGATCGATCCACTCTAGTAATGACGGATAAAACTCCTTCATCATTGAAGTCCACTCAATTTTACCCGCTTCAACCTGATCGAGCTGCGTTTCCATATCAGCGGTAAAGTGAGCCTCGAATAGATCGGTCTTATTATTGGATTTTAGTTTTTGTTCGGTCTTGAGAACCAGCTCTACCAATTCCATGCCCAGTGGAGTTGGGCGGAGGGAGCGCTTTTCCTTAAGCACATATTCGCGTTCGTCGAGCTTTGACATGATGGCCGCATAGGTACTCGGCCGCCCTACTCCATTTTCTTCCAAAGCACGGATCAGCGAGGCTTCCGAATAACGAGCCACCGGCTTGGTTTCCTTTTGCTCTGTCAGCCAATCAAGAACGTTCAGGTTTTCACCCTGCACCAATGCTGGAAGCTTCGCGCTTTCAGAATCATCAACCTCGCCATTCTTAGGTTTATCGGCCGCGGCTTCGATTCCACTGGCCTTCATATAACCGGGGAAGACAATGTCTGAAGCCGTTGCACGGAAGAGGTATGTATTTTCTGATCCGGCTTCGATCTCCACCGTTCGGCGAGCAATTTTGGCTGGAACCATTTGACTGGCCACGAAACGTTGCCAAATCAGTTTATAGAGTTTTTGCTCGGCAAGATCTAGTTTCACGCCTTCATTGCCGGGTTGTACCACAACATCGGTTGGTCGGATGGCTTCGTGAGCCTCCTGTGCCGCACCTTTGCTTTTATAGAAATTAGGTTTTTCGGGTAGATATTCTGCACCATAACTATGGTCCACAAAGGTACGACATTCCTCTAATGCGCTTGCGGCAATATTGAAGGAATCTGTACGCATATAGGTGATTAATCCATTTTCGTAAAGCTTCTGAGCAATGCCCATTGTGCGCGATGGCGCATAGCCAAGCGCACCGGAGGCCGATTGCTGGAGGGTGCTGGTAATAAAGGGTGGACGCGCCCGACGCGTAACCTCTTTCGTGATCACATCGCTGACGACCAGCGGGCTATTATCCAACTCTTTCTGAATGGCTTCTAGTTGCTCCGGGGTCTTCACGGCCCCGGGTAATAGCTTACGATCTTTAATACCGATCGGATTGCCATTAATCCGTGCGAGCTTAACCATGAATGGATCGAGCGGCGCCTCCTGCTTATGAACTTCTGCACCGACGGTGTAATAGGCCTCTGGTTTGAAATCGATAATTTCTTTTTCTCGCTCAACCACGAGGCGCAACGCAACCGTCTGCACGCGGCCGACGCTATTGGCGCCGCGAATTTGTTTGCGCACTACAGGGCTCCCCTTAAAGCCAACCAGGCGGTCAAGGATACGACGAGCCTGCTGCGCATTCACCCGGTTCATATCAATCTTTTCTGGATTTTCAAATGCGGCGAGAATGGCAGACTTCGTGATTTCGTTATACGTCACACGAAAAAAGTTTTCTTCTGGAACTGTTTTTTTCAAAGCCTCAAAAAGGTGCCAAGCAATTGCCTCTCCCTCGCGGTCTGGGTCAGGAGCAAGATAGACATTTTCACACTTTTTTGCTTCGGCCTTAAGCTCCTTCAGCACCTTCTTGCCGCGTGTTGTAGCCACATATTCTGGTTCGAAATCCTTCTCAACATCCACGCCCAGCTTTTTAGGCGGGAGATCGCGTACATGACCGACCGACGCCATAACCACATAGTCTTTTCCAAGGAACTTGTTAATCTTCTTCGCCTTTGCTGGCGACTCCACAATCACTAGATTTTTGCTCATTACTCTTCCTTAAATTAAAACTCCGAAACAGACAAACCACACGAGAATCATGGGGTATGGCGCATCTATTTTAAAGTTAGTTTATAAATCCTAATTTTAAATCCTCGGCCAACTCGATCCTACGCCCGGGAAGCATTCGGATGACTCGCTTCATTTCTAATCCCAATAAAAGACTGCTAAGTTCATGACTTTTCATCTCCACTTTCCGAGCGAGCGAATCGATATCAAGAGGCTCCTGCCACAAGGCATCCACCACTTTTGATTCCTCTTCTGAAAGTGGAACATCCGGACGCGCGGCCACCTTATCTTGGGGGATCGCCCGCTCTTCGGGGGGAATCAAAAACTCATACTCCTCTAAAATATCGTCGATACGTTCAACCAATTTTGCCCCATTTTTAATCAACATATGAGGCCCGCGGGCGCCGGGCGTATCGATCCGTCCCGGCAAAGCAAATACGGTTCGCCCCTGCTCCATCGCCGCGTCAGCAGAGTGCATCGACCCACCCTTTATGGCCGACTCGGTCACCAGCACCCCCATGCTCATTCCGCTAATGATGCGGTTGCGATACGGGAACGTCATGCGATCGGCCTTACGCCCCATCGGATATTCACTCACCACCGCACCGCTCTTTGAAATTTTTTGAGCCAGCTCCGCATTTTCCGGTGGATAGAGGCAATCGAGTGCACCGCCCAGAACCGCAATGGTTCGCCCGCCGCCCTTCAACGCTCCGCTATGCGCGGCCGTATCCGTCCCACGCGCCAGCCCGCTGATCACCGTGAATCCGGTTTTTCCTAGCTGATAGGCCAATCGATCCGCCGCCGTCAGCCCGTAGTGCGATGTCGCACGGGACCCCACAATACCAATAGCCTTTTCATCCTCGGGAAGAATTTGCCCCAAAATATATAATACCATAGGCGGGTCGTGAATGGTTTTTAGTGCGGCTGGATATTCATCATCAATCAGAGTGATAATCCGTGCATTAATTTCAGCCGCCTTCTCAATCTCTTCCTCTGCATTAAGGCTATCGCGCTGGGTAATAATCTTTAGAGCCAGCTTTTCACCGACACCACGTGCTTCCATTAGCGCCTCACGATCCGCTTCTAGAATCGCCTTGGGCGAACCCAACACATCGACGAGACGACGGACGCTCACCGGACCGAGTCCCTCAATCATATTTAAGATAATATAGGCGCTACGCTGTTCCATCGCTTATAAATTATTCCAAAGCTGTTCCATGTACTCTTCAGGAATTTCGTTTCCAATCGTGGCTTTCCCCATCTCAGGAACCATCACAAATTTTGGCATACCGCCGACCGTTTTCTTATCAACGGCCAACGCCGCCCGAAGGTCCACCCAATTATAATTTGGGGCTTTCACCGGAAGTTCCAAGGTCTGAAAGATTTTTTCAATTCGGTCGCAGTCAACGTGCGAAAGCCCCACTAGTTCAACGGATGCGCGGGCGGCAAAAACCGAACCAATGGA
>JAOZSZ010000168.1:0-2131 GCA_029939385.1 Pontiella sp.
TCAAGAATTTTCATGGGCATATAAAACGGGGCTTGAATGTTAAAATCCAGCCCCGTTTTTCAAAATCATGTTAATGAATCGATTACAGGCCCTGTTGTTGGGCTTTTTCGAATTCCTTGATTTCTTGATCGAGTTCCGCAAAGGCCTTGGAAGCGCGGAAGCGTTCGTATAGATGTTTTGCATTATTGTTTTTGAGGGAGGCATCAATGATGTCGGGATTAAGCACCATTAAAATATAGGCGGTTGTGATGCCATCGGTGGTTTCGTACTTTTGCATTTTCGGTACGGTGCCTTGCAAGGTTTGAGAGGTGACCTGTTTAGTTGCCGAACTAAAGAGTTCATTCATTTCGGAACCCTTGGCTTCGCCAACTTCTTCAACAAAAGCTTTTTCAAGGTTTTCGATTTTCACCGAGACAAGTTGAGCCAAATTTTTCCGAGCTTCGACTTTGGCTTTAGTGATCGCCAACTGAGTATTGCGAGATTCAGCAATTCCAACGGAGGCCATACCGCCTTTGTCGGTAATCTTGCCGACTTCTTCCTGCATGTAGTCGAACATGGATTTATCGGAATCCATTTTTGGTTTCGATTTGCATCCGGAAAATCCGATGCAAACACTCAGAGCTAAAAGAGTAAAGGCCGTACGTTTCATTTTAAACCTCCTGTTATGTTTTCACTTAATTGGAACACCTGTTCCTCTGCTTTCTAAACACAGTCTGCATTATCTAAGGATTAAAAAACATCCGCAACTATTTTTTAAAGGTAACTGCCCTCGTGCCATATCAACGAGCTTGAAAAATCACTTAAGGAAGTGGTATTCCTTAAAGAACCAACCAACTTGAAGGGAACACCCATGACACACCATATTCCATTCGACACCATGGAACGATTTATGACCGATGTATTCAAAAAGATCGGAGTTCCAAAAGAAGAGGCCCAAACCTGTGCTGAGGTCCTGATTACCTCCGATAAACGGGGTATCGATTCGCACGGAATTGGCCGGCTTAAACCCATCTATTACGACCGTATTATTCATCAAAAAATCCAAAAACCGGTTACTGAATTTGAGATCGTACGCGACCACCTCTCTACTGCAGTTGTCGATGGACACCACGGCATGGGAATGGTCGTTGCCAAACGATGTATGCAGATGGCCATTGATAAGGCGAAAAAACATGGCATGGGTATGGTTGTGGCACGCAATTCTACGCATTATGGCATTGCAGGTTACTACCCGCTTATGGCCTGTAATGAAAATATGATTGGCATCAGCGGCACCAATGCCCGCCCATCTATTGCACCGACATTTGGGGTCGAAAATATGCTTGGCACCAATCCGCTCGTCTTTGGTTTTCCAACCGATGAGCCTTTCGATTTTGTGAATGATTATGCCACCTCTATTCTGCAACGCGGAAAAATTGAACAATATGCCAGAGAGGGTAAGGACTGCCCTTCCGGTGTGGTTATTGGTCGCGATGGTTCTAGCAAAACAGACTCCAAACAAATTCTTGATGATTTAGTAAAAGGGGAAGCGGCTCTTGCGTCTATCGGCGGCATCTCAGAAGCCACTGGCGGCCATAAAGGCTATGGCTTTGCAATCGTCACCGAAGTGCTTTCTGCCGCCCTTCAACAAGGCGCCTTTCTTCAACAGCTCACCGATAAAGATCCCAACGGCAATCTTAAACCTTACGAGCTGGGCCATTTCTTTATTGCGATTGATATTGAATGTTTCTGCAACCCCACCGATTTCCGAAAAACCGCAGGCGACATCATGCGTGCCCTGCGAGATTCGGAAAAGGCTCCCGGTGCGGAACGCATTTATACCTGTGGCGAAAAGGAATATCTTGCTGGGATCAAACGGAAGGATAGCGGCGTCCCCGTTGATGAAGCCCTTCAAAAAGATATGATCACCATGCGCGACGAACTGAGCCTTGATTACCATTTTAATTTTGAAAAATAGGAAGAAATAATGTCATCTGGGTTCCAAGGAAAGTTTTATCGACAAAATCTACTTTCGCGCTTTGCCAAGGAATTGGTTCGGCGTTCTCGTTCGCACTGCGAACTCTGCGAAAAGAAAGGTATAAAACTCGATATATATGAAGTACTTCCCCTTGAAGAAGAACCCTGCGTTGAG
>JAOZSZ010000168.1:2231-3926 GCA_029939385.1 Pontiella sp.
TCCAAAAACCTAAACAAAGCACTTCAAGCTGAAACCCAAAAAATGGGAATCATCTTATTCGTACTTGGAATCATTATCTTTGGGATAAGTCTAACAACCTATTGCTCAGATCTCTCCATCAAAGAAAATGGCCTCAATATTTTTCTAAGCCTATTCGGTGCGGTACTTACTGCCGCCGGGTTCTATACGTGGAAAAACGGAAAGTAGACAACATTATGACTCATCTAGAACAAAATCCATCACCGGGAAAACATACGCTTCATTTCAGGGGCGACACCGTTACCTTCATGCTAAAAAACCATTCTACCAAAAAGGGCAAAGCATGGTTACGATCCAATATTGGTCACGCTGATATCCGCCACGAAGAACTAATTAAATATACCGAACAAGGTCTTCCGCCGCTCTCTCGCGACTGGCACGACATTCCGATGGAAACCTCTGATGGTCAGACTTTTTCTATCACCCTGCCTCTACTCGATATTGGGCGATTTGAAGCCAAAGCCTACTTTATCAGTACAGACTCCAAAAAGATTCTCTGGCCCGAAGGCGCAAATTCCGTACTAAAGGTCGAGCCCGCAGAAACCTGCGCTGGAAACACCATGTATACCGCATTTGTCCGTCTATTCGGTGATGCTAAAACGAAAGGAGCCATCACTCCGAAGGACGAGCCCGCCGTCGAACAACTTGATCAGGAAGGCTTTGCCGTAATTCCAAAATCAGGAAAATTTAGAGATCTTATTAAAGAACTCGATTTTATTATCGGAACCTTGCGTTGCAAGATTATACAACTTCTCCCCATACACCCCACCCCAACCACCTATGCCCGCATGGGACGCTTTGGAAGTCCTTTCGCCGTGATGGATCTATTCGATGTCGATCCCTCGCTTGCTGAATTCGATAAGCAGACGACCCCGCTCGACCAATTCCAAGAGCTGGTCGACGAAATCCACTGCCGCAATGCACGCATCTACCTCGATATGCCTATCAATCATACGGGTTGGGCCTCCCATCTACAGATCACTCATCCAGAATGGTTCCACCGCAATGAAGATGACTCATTCATGTCGCCAGGAGCATGGGGTGTACTGTGGGAAGACCTTTCCAAGCTCGACTATTCGCATCATGGACTTTGGGAATATATGGCTCAGGTCTTCCTCTTTTGGTGCCGCATAGGAGTCGATGGGTTTCGTTGCGATGCAGGTTATAAAATTCCCTTTAAAACTTGGGAATATATCATTGCCAAAGTACGGATGGAATATCCCGATACCCTCTTTATGCTTGAAGGCCTCGGGGGATATAAACACGTTACCGAAGGTTTACTTGCTGACTCTGGAATGAACTGGGCCTATTCCGAAATTTTTCAGAATTATGACCAAGCACAACTTGAAAGCTATCTTCCAGAAAGTATTCGTGTCTCTGAATCCAAGGGCAACTTAATTCATTTTTCCGAGACCCACGATAATGCACGCCTTGCCGCCACCTCCCACACCTTTGCTCGCCTGCGAACCGCCTTTTGTGCGCTCACTTCGCACAACGGAGCCTTTGGTTTTTCGAACGGCGTTGAGTGGTATGCCGAGGAACAAATTAATGTCCACAATAGCCACTCGATCAATTGGGGCGCCGAAACCAATATGGTCGACTTTATTCGCCGGATTCACGCGATTATGGAAACCCATCCCTCCTTCCATGCGGGCA
>JAOZSZ010000343.1 GCA_029939385.1 Pontiella sp.
GTTTTTCCTGAGAAAAAGGATTGAATTTCCAGCGGTTCCCTATATCTTTTGCGTTCTCTTTCGGTTGGTGATTGTAGCTCAGTTGGTTAGAGCGCCTGATTGTGGTTCAGGAGGCCGCGGGTTCAAATCCCGTCTTTCACCCCATTTTTAAAGCCCCGCTTATATGCGGGGCTTTTTTTTGTCTATCATTCGGGGCGCCGTTTTTAGCAATAAGCTACGGGCGAATCTTTGCCGGAGCGGGCGTCCCTTTCAATCCTTTGATGAGCGCATCTGATCCTGCTCCGCAGGAGATGACGGAACGCATGGCATCCTCCACCGATACATCGACGGGGTGGACATATTTTGAGTTGAGGTGATAGATGAAGCCGGAGGTTGGATTGGGGCCGGTGGGGACAAACACGGTAATGGTTCCGTCGTCATGACGGTCGGTGATGAATGCCGTCACCTGAGTATCATTTTCAAAAATCTGAACCAGCGCAACCGATGAGAAGGGGGACACTTTCTTCCCCAAGAATTGATTGACCGTCTCCTTAATCATCTTATAGCCCGGCGCCTTGCTCAGCAGACTGTGCTCGAACCCTTCATAGATCCATCGGCCGATGCGCGTTTTTACGAATAGGCCAACGACAAAACAGCCCAGAAGAATCACGGAGAGAACGATCAACATGGCGATAAATTCGTCGTATTGATTTGGAAGGGGGAGCGTATCAATCGCCAGATGGGTTAAGGGCTCAATGGCATGGCCGACGACCCCGAATAACCACTTGAAGGTAAATCCCAAAATAATAGCGGGTAGAATAACGATGACTCCCCCGAGGAGAGTGGTCCTGAAAAAGTTCTTTGTACGTTGCAGCATGAAGCCTCCTGATTTCTATGCAGAGTGGTAAAAACCATCGACGGCGGAAAGATAAAACATTAGATACAGGGCATGAAAATTAATCTGAACGAACGGGAAATCGAGGTCGAGGCGGGAACCACGCTGATGCAGTTACGCGACCGAGAAAAGCCGAAGTCAGATGTGCTGATATATAATGGTGTTGCCGTGACCGCTGATCTTCCGCTCGTCGAGGGCGACCGCGTCAGCCTGATCCAGCGTGGCGAGACTCCGCCTGCCGAGGAACTCGAAGCGCTGATGATGGCGCGGCACACGCCGGGCATACATGAAAAAATTAAAGCCGCAACGGTGGGGATTGC
>JAOZSZ010000014.1 GCA_029939385.1 Pontiella sp.
AGAAGCCCGCTTGCATTCAAGAGGTCTAAAGTTTATGTTTTTCCTTTCAACAACGGGGAAAAATGGTCGATTTATCAAAATTTAATAATGATGCCTTTAAGCGGGGTGCTCCTGCGGTGAAGGAGTTGCTATGGCGCATGATCCAACAGGGATTTTTTAATACGGAATGGATCACGGCTTATGGGCTCAAGCGCTACATTCTGCGTGTTTTTGGCGCAAAATTGGCTCCGTGCGTGGTGGTGAAGCCGAAGGCGAAGATTACCTTCCCGTGGAAGCTGTCGGTCGGGGCCAATTCATGGATTGGCGAAGAGGTGTGGTTGCTGAATTTGGATCGCATTACGATCGGTTCCAATGTCTGTATTTCACAGCGGGCTTTTCTTTGCACGGGAAGCCACGATTGGAAGAAAGAATCGTTCGATCTCATCACCCAGCCGATTGTGATCGAAGATGGCGCATGGATTTGTGCCGATGTATTTATTGGGCCGGGCGTGACGGTGGGTGAAAACTCGGTGGTTACGGCGGGCAGTGTGGTAAACAAGGATCTTCCGCCTAACATGATTTGCTCCGGCAATCCATGTGTGGCGGTGAAGCAGAGGTGAGATGAAAATATTGGTAACTGGCGCGGCGGGCTTCATCGGCTCATATGTCGCACACGCATTGCTTGATGACGGCCACGAAGTGGTCGGATTTGATAACTTTAACGACTATTACTCGGTTGCACTCAAAGAAGCTCGGCATGCCAAACTTAATGCTCGCGAGGGCTATATCGGAATTCGGGGCGATCTCGCCGACTATCCACTTTTAACCTCAATTTTCCAGCAACATCACTTTGGCCGGGTCTGTCATTTGGCCGCACAGGCGGGCGTTCGCTATTCTATCGAAAATCCGTTTGCCTATGATCAGGCGAATTTATCAGGACATTTAAACGTTTTAGAGTGCTGTCGAAACTTTGAGATTCCGCGGCTTGTCTATGCCTCTAGTTCGAGTGTTTATGGTGGAAATAAGAAGGTTCCTTTTAACGAAAACGATCCCGTCGATCATCCTGTCAGTCTCTATGCCGCCACCAAAAAGGCGAACGAGCTGATGACGCATAGCTATACCCATCTCTACGGCTTTCAGTCTATTGGCCTGCGCTTCTTCACGGTCTACGGCCCTGAGGGCCGACCGGATATGGCTTATTGGCTTTTTTCTGATGCGATGTTGAAGGGGAAGCCCATCAAGGTGTTTAACCACGGCGATATGAAACGCGACTTCACCTACATCGATGACATTGTCCAAGGCGTCAAAGCGGCCTTGTTCGTCGATGGACTCGATCCGTATGAAATTTTTAATCTAGGCAATAACCAGCCAGAGCGCCTGATGGATATGATCCAGATTCTCGGCGATGCCTTTGGGGTTGAGCCGCAGATGGAAATGTTACCCATGCAGCCCGGGGATGTGCCCATTACGTTTGCGGATATCACTAAAGCGCAGGCCAAGCTCGGCTATCAACCCACGACGTGCCTGAAAGAGGGATTGGGCCGGTTTGTGGAATGGTTTCAAAATCAGGAAAGAGGGAAGATCTAGCCGGATGAAAATATCAATTATAACGGCAACTAGGAATTCGGAAGCGAGTATTCTCGATACGCTCCACTCTATTGCAGAGCAGGACTATCCGCGCGATCAAATTGAATGGATCGTCATCGACGGCGCGTCGACGGATCACACCATTGAACGAATTAAGGCCTCCAATTTTCAGCCCGACAAGCTGATCTCGGAAGCGGATGAAGGGATTTACGATGCGCTAAATAAAGGGGTTCGATGGGCCACGGGCGATGTGGTGGCCTTTCTACATGCGGATGATTTCCTCGCCTCCACCGATGTGCTGAGTCGGGTGGCCGATGCGTTTAAAAATTCGGATGTCGAAGCGGTTTATGGGGATCTTGAATATGTCCGCCCCCAAGCAGATCAGGGTTTCTCGGTGGTTCGATATTGGAAAAGTGGAGCGTACGATCCCCGTCGATTGCGCTGGGGATGGATGCCGCCGCACCCCACGTTTTATTTAAAGAAGACGGTTTATGATCGGGTGGCTGAGGCGGAGAAGGACTATTTTGATACCACTCTTTCTTGTGCGGCCGATTATGATTTTATGCTGCGGATCTTCTCAAAATATAAAGTTAAACCGGTCTATCTAAAGCAGGTGCTTGTCAAAATGCGGATCGGGGGAATGAGCAATCGAAGCCTGAAGCATATCCTTCAAAAATCGCGCGAGGATTGGCTAGTGATCCGACGCAATCGCATCGGGCACATTCATACGCTGGTATGGAAAAATCTCAGTAAGTTGGGGCAATTTATCAAGCGGGGTTGATGAAGCTTAATTCCTCTCCCACAGAAAATGGATAAAAGAAACAGTGGGGTTTTCCCAGCGGTTGAAGAACGAAGATGAAAACGAATAGAACCGATATGGAAGCAGAACAAATAACAACCCCTTCACCGCTTAGCGCGGAGGAGCGGAATACATTGTTGTACGACTGGAATCCTGCGCCAACCCCTTATCCCTCGCTCCCCGTGCACGCGCTCTTTGAAAAGCAGGTTATTGAGCGCGGCGAATCGGTGGCTCTGATCTTTGAAGATCGCCAGTTGAGTTATCAAGAGCTGAACAAACAGGCGAATCGGCTTGCGCACTATCTTATCGAAATCGGAGTTCGCCCCGGACAATCCGTCGCCCTTTTTTTGGAGCGTGGTCTTGATCAAATAGTGGCCACATTGGCTATTCTCAAGGCGGGGGCAGTTTATATCCCCCTTGACGTTGAGTTTCCGCAGGAACGCATTGTTCAAATGCTAGAAGATGCCCCACCGCATTGTGTGCTCTCGAATACCTCTTTGGCGGGACGGATAGATGATCCCGTGATGCTGGATGAACTGGCCGACACACTACGGACTTATCCCGAATCGAATCCCGCTATTGAGCATCCTTCCAATGCCTTGGCCTATATCATGTATACCTCCGGATCGACCGGACGCCCGAAAGGAGTCGAGGTAACGCATCGGGGCATTGTTCGACTTCTCTTTGGCGGGAACTATGTTCCGCTCAATACGAATACGATCATTCTTCATATGGCCGCAACCTCGTTCGATGCGGCTACTTTTGAAATTTGGGGCGCCCTTCTGCAGGGAGGAACCTGCGTACTTTGTCCATCGCGCGTTCCCACACTCGATACGATCGGACAGTTGCTGGCCGCCCATCGTATAAATACATTTTGGATGACTTCGGCGCTTTTTAATCTGGTGATTTCCGAGGCTCCGCAGCTTCTCAAGCCGGTAAAGTATCTCTTGGTTGGGGGCGAAGCTCTTTCGCCGCGGCATGTTGAAAAGGCGTTGCGTGAATTACCGGAAACCCAGCTCATTAATGGCTACGGGCCCACCGAAAATACGACCTTTTCTACCACCTATACTTTTGATCGAACCACCTTTGATCCCGCGCGCCCGATCCCGATTGGCCGCGCCATTGGGAATTCCACTTGCTACGTGCTTGATGCGCACCAGCAATTGGTCCCCGTCGGCGTTCCTGGGGAATTGTATCTGGGTGGCGATGGCTTGGCCCGGGGCTATATAAACCGTCCGGACTTGACGGCCGAATGTTTTTTTAATGATCCGTTCAGCTCCGAATCCGATGCGCGGATGTATAAAACCGGCGATAGAGTCTGTTGGAATCCAGAGGGATTAATTGAGTTTCTGGGGCGCATCGATCATCAAATAAAGTTGCGCGGGTTCCGGATTGAGCTTCAGGAAATTGATCTTGTGATCGGGGCTCATCCCAAAGTTGAACAAGCCATTACGACGGTCTTTGAGGATGCTGTACGCGGGAAGGGGCTCGCCTGCTACGTTAAAGGCGTTGATCTGGATCGGGTTTCTTTAGATGAACTGGAAAAATTTGCCTATACAAAACTGCCCGACTATATGGTTCCCGCACGGTTTATTCCTGTAAAAGAATGGAGTTACACCCCCAGCGGAAAACTGGATCGGAAGGCCCTGCCGAAGCCATTGTTGACTCGCTCCGACCCCGCAAATTTTCAGGCACCGGAAAACGAAACCCAAAAGGCTTTGGTTGGGATTTGGGAACACTTACTCCAGATTAAACCCATCAGCATCGACGATCACTTTTTCGAGCTCGGCGGCGATTCACTCCGCGCCGTTCATCTGTTTCATGAAATCCATCAGCATCTGGGACGCGAGCTTCCGCTGGCCACCCTGATGCAGTCGCCAACACTTCGAGGATTAGCCGCGATCATCGATGGCCATTCCGAAGAATCACCCTTGGAAGGTTTTCGTTCTCTACAATGTATTCAAAAGGGCGATCCCGACGTCGCTCCGCTTTTCATGATTCATGGCGGAGCCGGGAACGTGGTGGTCTTTCGCGAATTGGCCCACAACCTCGGCGCCGATCAACCGGTATATGCCTTCCAATGGTCGGGGTGGGATGGGCATCGGGGGGATCGCAGCATTCCCGAAATGGCGGCCGCTTATAAAGAAGAGTTGCTTCGCTTTCATCCGTCAAAAACCTATCGGCTGGGCGGGCACTGCATGGGCGGGCTGATTGCTATAGAGCTGGCCCAGCAGTTGCGTGCGGAAAATATTGGCATCGACGGCCCGATCGTGGTGTCGGACTGTCCCAATCTAAAATCTATTCATTATCATCAAGAGGAACCCGATGCCTCTGGATTAAAACGGTTTCCTTGGGTTATTTCTTTCGTACGTCGGGCGCGTGCTTTGCCGCAAAATTTACGAATTAATTGGACCTTAATACGCGGGAGAAAAGTTTCGATGAAGGATCGGGCGTTCTATTCCTCGGGAACGTTGGTCGCCGCGGCCAAGCGGTATACTCATCCGCACTATCCCGGCGACATTCTCTATTTCCGTTCCGCCTGCATGCTAGGGCGTAATTTGGGATTGCAAGGCTGGTGGGACGATCCCTTCCTCGGGTTTGGTGAATTATGCGAGGGCCGGTTTGAAACACATGAGGTGGGCGGTGAGCATAATGAGGTGTTGAGTCTTCCTGAGGTGGCCGAGCTGACACGTCGCGCAATATCTAAAAAATAGATTTTTTTCAGTGGATTTGTTTTTCAACTCAAAAGCAATCATGGAACAGTGGAGCAAGTAAATACGGAGGGGGTGAATATGAAGGCGGTTATTCTCGCGGGGGGCTTTGGTACCCGTATTAGTGAAGAAAGCGCGGTGCGTCCGAAGCCGATGGTGGAAATCGGACCGCAACCGGTTCTCTGGCATATCATGAAAATCTATGCCCACCACGGCATCACCGATTTCGTGGTGGCTTGTGGCTACAAAGGCGACATGATTAAAGAATACTTTTCCAAAATGTTTCTATCGATGGCCGATGTAACCTTTGATTTAAAAACCAACTCCCTCGAAGTCCATCACACGCGGGCTGAACCTTGGCGCGTGACTTGTCTGGACACGGGAATAGACAGCATGACGGGGGGCCGCATGAGGCGGGTGCGTGATTATCTCGATAACGAAACCTTCTGCATGACCTATGGCGATGGGGTTTCGGATATCGATATCACCGCCGAGATTGAATATCACAAAAAAGAAGGGTTACTGGCCACGATGGCGGCGGTTAAAACGCCGGGACGGTTTGGTGCTTTTTCCCTTCATCCCGACGAGACAAAGGTCAATAATTTTTTAGAGAAACCGGATGGAGATGGCGCCTGGATTAATGGTGGATTCTTTGTGCTAGAACCCTCGGTGCTCGACTATATTGACACCGATAAGACGACGTGGGAGCAGGAACCCATGCAGCGGCTGGCAGAAGATGGCCAGCTTGGGGCCTTTCGCCATTCCGGCTTCTGGCAACCGATGGATACTCTACGCGATAAGCATGTGCTGGAAGAATTATGGGAGTCCAACAAGGCTCCGTGGAAAGTCTGGAGCGAATGAATTCCTTAGAAACCCACTACAATGGCAAGACCGTTCTGCTGACGGGCCACACCGGCTTCAAGGGTTCATGGCTGGCCGAGTGGTTGCTTTCGCTGGGGGCGAACGTGGTGGGCGTGAGCCTCGACCCCGTCGCCGAACCTTCGCTTTTCGAGCAACTTAATCTTAAGGATCGGTTGGAGCACCATATCCTCGATATTCGCGATGCGGAAAAACTGGCAATGCTCATTAAAGCCACACAGCCCGATATTGTATTCCATCTCGCGGCACAGGCATTGGTTCGCTATTCCTACGCCCATCCACTCGAAACTTTTGCAACGAATATCATGGGCACGGCCCACGTACTCGAAGCACTGCGGCAGATAGAAGGGGCTTGTGAGGCGGTGATCATCACGACCGATAAATGCTACGAAAACCATGAGTGCTCCACGCCCTACTCCGAGGACGATCCTATGGGCGGCCACGATCCATATAGCGCCAGTAAGGGGGCCGCAGAGTTAGTGGTGGCCTCCTATCGTCGCTCCTTTTTTGATCCGGCGGAATATGGAAAATCCCATCGAATTGCCGTAGCGACGGCCCGCGCGGGAAATGTGATCGGTGGGGGCGACTGGGCACTCGACCGCATTATGCCCGATTGCATGCGCACGCTGGCCGCGGGCGATCCGATTCCCGTTCGCAACCCCTCCGCCACCCGCCCGTGGCAGCACGTCCTCGAACCCTTGGGCGGCTACCTTCGTCTCGCCGCGCGGTTGGCGCAGGTCGAAACCGAAGAGCAGCGAAAGGTTCTGTTTTCTGGCTATAACTTTGGCCCCGATCCCTCGGCCAATCGACCGGTGCGCGATTTGGTCGAGCAGGTCTTAAAAGGGTGGCCGGGCGAGTGGCTTGACTTGGCAGATCCCAACGCGGTGCATGAGGCTGGTCTGCTCAATCTGTCGATCAACAAGGCGGAGCGGTTACTCGCGTGGACGCCGGTCTGGAGTTTTGAAATGGCGATCGAGCAGACCGTGCAGTGGTATCGGCGTGTCTTGGAGGACTCCTCCTGCGCAGCGGAACTGACGCGGCGGCAGATCGCGGAATACTCGGAGGTTTTTGGCTATGAAATTTGAACCCGCCCCCCTCAAGGATGCTTGGGTGATTACCTTGGACCCGCACGGCGACGATCGCGGCTATTTTGCGCGCGCCTTTTGCCGGAAGGAATTTGAGGCACACGGAATCGAAACCAACGTGGCCCAGTGTAATGCCTCGTTTAACAAGGAGGCCGGAACGTTGCGCGGCATGCACTATCAAACTGATCCCGCCTCCGAAACAAAGCTGGTGCGCTGCGTGCGCGGGGCTCTTTACGATGTGATTGTTGACCTGCGCCCCGACTCGCCAACCTATATGAAAAACTTTGGAGTCAGGCTTACGGCCGATAATCTGAAAATGCTCTTTGTACCGCGCAATTTTGCTCACGGTTTTTTGACGCTGGAGCCGGATACCGAAGCCTTCTATATGGTGGCGGAGTTTTATACGCCGGAATACGAGTGCGGGCTTCGCCACAACGACCCCGCGCTGGGCATCGAGTGGCCCTCGCCGATTAAGGTGATCAGCGAGAAAGATGCGAGCTGGCCACTTCTTCAGGGAGGAAAATCATGATCATGATCGATACCGCATTGAAGAAGCGCGCCGAAGAGGGGCGTCCGCTTAAAGTCGGCCTCGTGGGTGCGGGAGCCATGGCGCGAGGAGTCGCCAACCAAATCATTAACTCGGTGCCCGGTATGGAGTTGGTCGCGATTGCCAACCGGACGCCTGCTCACGCCGAGCGCGTCTATGCGGAGGCGGGGGTGGAAAATGTTTCCGAAGCATCCACGCTTGCGGGGTTGCAGGATTGTTTGGCGGCCGGGAAACCGGTGATTACCCACGATGCAATGATGTTGTGCGAGGCCGAGGGGCTGGATGCCATTATCGAGGCGACCGGGGCCGTTGAATTTGGAGCAAACTTGGCTCTCAAGGCTTTCGCTTGTGGGAAAAATCTGGTTTCGATGAATGTTGAACTCGATGCCACCGTAGGCTCAGCACTCCAGCACCATGCGAAAAAGGCCGGCGTCCTCTACACCATTGCCGATGGGGATCAACCTGGTGTTGAAATGAATCTTTGGCGCTATGTGAAAAGTATCGGCATGGAACCGCTCGTCTGTGGAAATATTAAGGGTTTGCAGGATGCCTATCGTACGCCGACCACGCAAAAGGGGTTCGCCGAGCAGTGGGGGCAGGATCCTTATATGGTGACCAGCTTTGCGGATGGAACAAAGATCTCGATGGAACAAGCTTGTGTGGCGAATGCAACCGGGATGCAGGTTGAGATGCGCGGCATGCGCGGCGGCGACTTTGAGGGGCATATTGACGAGTTGTGTCATTCGGGGCGCTATGATGTCGACCGGCTTCGCGAGCTGGGCGGGGTGGTGGACTATACCGTAAAGACCCAACCGGCGCCGGGTGTTTTTGTGCTCGCCACCAATGAGGATCCAAAGCAAAAGCATATGCTTGATCTCTATAAGCTGGGCAAGGGACCGCTCTATAGTTTTTACACGCCTTATCATCTGTGCCATTTCGAGGTGCCGTTGTCGGTGGCGCGCGTGGTGTTATTTGACGACGTGGTGCTGGCGGCGGAGCAACCTAAGGTGGATGTGATCACCATGGCGAAGACCGATCTAAAGGCGGGCGATATGCTGGACGCTCTCGGCGGCTATATGACCTATGGCCAGTGTGAGAATTATCCGGTGGTGCGTTCGGAGAATCTTTTGCCCCAAGGGCTGGCGGTGGGTTGCCGGCTTAAGCATGACCTTTCAAAGGATACGGCGATTACTTACGATGATGTTGAAATCCCCGCCGGGCGCATGTGCGATCAGCTCCGGGCAGAACAAAATCAACTTTTTACAAAGGGCATCTAATAGACCTTAAATTAAATCCAAAAAAGATGGTGAGTGTACTCGGTACCGCTGTGGCTGTATTGGGGATCCTCCATGTGATCGCGTGTCTTCCGCTGGTTTTTATGGGACGATCCCATCCGCTGGGATTCCTAAGTTTGGATGGCGAATCCAATTTGCCCTCACTGTTTTCTGTGGCGTTGCTTTGGTGTAGTGCGGTGCTGACCGCATGCATAGCATGGGCGGGGAAGGATGGGTTGATCCGGAGAGTCTTTTGGATCGGGTTGAGTTTAGCATTTGTTTTGGTGGGGTTGGACGAGGGAACGATGATTCATGAACGGGTTCCGGGATACGTTCAACAATTCACGGAAATCTCAGGGCTATTTTATTCTTCATGGGTGGCCTTATATGCACTATTTCTAGTGTTGTTTTTGGCAACCTACGGATGGTTCTTTTTCGCCTTGCCTCGGGACACGCGCAAGCATCTTGTTCTTGCGATTCTTCTATATCTTGGCGGGGCAATTGGAGTGGAAATGGTCGGTTGGGTATGGGTGGTGGATCATGGAAAGGAATCCGTCTACCATCTATTGGTTCTGGTTGAAGAAATATTAGAAATGGCGGGCAGTATTGCCTTCATCTATACGTTTTCCAGCTACATCGATAGGCATCTTCCCCATCTTCGTTTTAGAATTACTTCAGATTAATTCCGTTCTGTTATTTCCTAATATTAACCGGGCGTTACGGCTCCGGAATCTCCACATCCTCCACCGAGCATTCGTTCAGTGATTCGAGAAAGAGTCGGCCATACCATTGATCGCGGATACGGCTATCGAGAATAGAGACCGTTCCGTAATCGCTTCCGCTACGGATGAGCCGGCCCACGCCTTGACGAAATTTTAGAACCGCTTCGGGAAGCGAATATTCTTTGAATGAATTTCCGCCCCGCGCTTCGATCGATTCAAATCGGGCTTGGGTTAAAGGGTGGTCGGGAACGGAAAAGGGAAGGCGAGTGATGATCACATGGCTTAGCGCTTCGCCGGGCACATCGACCCCCATCCAAAAACGATCTAACCCAAACAGTACGCCCGCCTCGTGGTTACGAAATGTTTCAAGCATCCGTTTGGGAGGGATGCCCGCGCCTTGCACGAGAAATGCGTAGCCTTCCTCTTCGAAATCAAAGCGCAACTCCTCCGCCACTTTTTTCATAAACCGCGAATTAGTAAAAAGCACGAAGGCCCGTCCTCGGCTTTTATTCACGAAATACCGAATGGCCGTGGAGGAGGCGGACTCAAAATTATTCGCGGTCGGCGGCGGCATATTGATCGGAATTTGAATCTGCATCTGTCGGGCATAGTCGAAGGGGGAGCCCACACGCAGTTCTGTGCACTCCTCGGCACCAATGCGGTGACGGAAATATTCAAGATTGCTACCGACGGCCAGCGTGGCGCTGGTCATGATGACACATGGAATTTCCTCAAAAAGCATTTCGCGGAGGATTGGAGCAACATCAACCGGTGCGGAATAGAGCACGGCTTGTTTGCGCCGGCCCTGAATCTCGACCCAGTAAACCTGATCCTCTAGCGATTGCTTGAGAAAGGATTCAATGATATCGCGCAGCTCTAACCCTCGGCTTCGCGATGATTTGATCTCCGACTGGATATCGGGGTTGTCGGTCGTCTCTGTGAGCGTTTTTAGGTGGAGGCAGAGGTTGGTTATTTTTAGGGGCAGATCGGTTTCGATGGGCGGCGGCGCGAAGACCCGTTGCTGGGTTTTTTGTGCGCCGAGCTTGAAGTGGTTACGAATGGATTCGAAGAAGATCTCTGCGGCATCGGCGGTTTGGGTGGCCAGAAAAGCGCCTTTACCATCTTTGAGTGCGGCACAAAGCCCTTTTCGCTTTTCGCTGCCGTAGATGCGCCGGAGCCAGTATTCAACCATGTAAAGCGAGAGCCGGATACCGAGGTGCGCCGATGCAACCTGCTCCATTTGGTGGGCTTCGTCGAATACGACATAGCCGTAAGGCGGAAGAATGGCCGCCCCTTCTGCGCGCAGTGCAAGCTCTGAAAAGAAGAGAGAGTGGTTTACCACGAGGACCTGTGCATTCATCATTTCTTGTCGTGCCGTCATGAAATAGCACTCTTTATAGAAGGGGCAGCGTTTCCCGGTGCAGTTTCCATATTCTGCGCAGATGGCTCCCCAAACCTGGTGATCGGGTTGCTCTTCTAATTCCTGCAGGCTCCCGTCGGCCAGCTGGTTGTTGCTGGCTAGCGCATAGATGACTTCAAGTTGGTTTTCTCGATCGGTATCGAGGAGGTCGCCTCTCATTTTTCGTGCACGTTGAAGGCGCCGCCGACAGAGATAATTCGAGCGGCCTTTCACCATGACGGCTTTGAAGTCGCACCCCAGTATCTTGCGGACAAGCGGAATATCCTTATGCATCAACTGCTCTTGGAGGGTGATGGTATAGGTAGCGATCACGCAGCGTGTTTCATGTTCGAGTGCGGTAAGGATTTGGGGAACGAGGTAGGCAAAGCTCTTTCCGACGCCCGTGCCGGCTTCAACGGCAAGATGGTGGCCAAGGTGGGCGGCATCGGCGATGGCCCTCGCCATTTTTTGCTGTTGCGGGCGCAACTCAAACTCAACATCACCCTCGGTGAAATGTTGCTCCAATAGGCCGCCGGGCTCGAAAAAAAGGTCGGTCGTTTTTATGGCCTGTGGCGTTGGATTTGAGAGGGGTGAAGTCATGGGAGTACTTTAGCCGAACAGGATTAGTGCGGGAATCTTGATTCCAATAAAAAACGCGCCACCAAGAATTGGAAGCGCGTTTTCAAGGGGGATTATGAATCCCGCTACTCCAACGTTAGAAGGTGTAGGTAAGGAACAGGCGAACGTCGGTGGCCAGTGTATCGGCGGCGTCCCGATAGCCGAGGCCCGCTTTTCCGCAGACCGTCAGGTTTTCACCGATGGGTTGCTTGGCGATAAAGTCAAACTCCATGGCATTATCCATCGGGCCTTTGTTGAGTATGGTGTAGTTGCACAGCGTGTAGAGAATGGTTTTGGTCTCTTCCAGCTTAGTCGTGGCCTTGAGATAGAAGGTGTCGGCTCCGCCTGCATATTGGCCGGTGTAGATCATCAGCGATGCCCCGAGCGCATGGTTGAAGCCGGTGGTGAGCTGGTTGAATTCTAAGGTATCGCCATAGACGCCGAAGTAGCCGCCTTCAAGTCGAACCTTACCCACTTTTTGTACGAGAGAAAGACCGAGCACATCGGAGCTATGTCCAGCGGCCCGACCAATATCGAACTCGTTGCGGTAGTAGCCGAGGATGGATGTTTTTTCGGCAACATCATATTTGATGCGGGTGCCGATCATGTTGGCGATATCCCACGCCACGGCATCAAACAGGGCCACTTCTAGCTTTTCAATGCCGGTGTAGGAGGTTTCTCCCCATGTCACGCCGTCGGTGTCGTAGCCTTTTCCAAAAACATCTCCGTAGTCCCTGAATTCCCAGCGATCGCCGGTGTCAAGAATTCCGCTTTGTTCAAAGGCGTGTCCACCGGCGATACGCCAGTTTTCAACGTCTTTTGATTCCATCTGGAGAGCCATGATGGAGCGGGCCTTCTGGCGGATATCATCGGCGCGGAAGATCTCCGCGTTATTGATTTTACGACCTGCCGTGGCGGTGGTGTTGGTGAGCCCAAGGGCTTGCATATTATAGTTTAAATAGCCTTCGTTAAGGACGCTGATACGACCATTGGAGACGAGGGCGTTTCCGGGATTATTTACGTTTCCGTAGTCCATGGAGTTAAGGACGCCAGCACCGTTATAGGCTGCACCAACGCTCCAGCCTTCTATCTCTGGAGAAACATATTTGAGGATGATGCCCAGCGAGGTGGCGTGCGCATTGTTTCCATTGTCGTAGTCGCGATACATGCTGAGCGATTGGACGCGTCCGGAGAGGGTTCCGTAGCCTTTGTTGTTAAATTGTTCGAGAGAGCTTTCGGCTGAAACGAGCGAGGCGGCCATCGCGGTGATGAGTATAAGGGCTATTTTTTTCATAAGTATTCTCCTTTTTATAAAAATCCCGACCGGAGAATTCCGGTCGGGGGTAAGGGGTGTTGGGTTAAATATCTTTTAGGGCTTTATTATCCTTTTGAGTCATCAACGAAACGGTGATCAGCACAATGAAGCTGAGCGGAATCGAAATGATGCCCGGGTTATTGAGGGCATGTAGTGCTGTATCTGGATCAAGTCCGTATTGTGCATACATCTTGGGGGAGGAGAGGATGATGCTCAGTGCGGAAATCATGCCGACTCCGATCGACCAAGCAATCCCTTTGGCGGTGGTCTTCTTCCAGAAGAGCAGCATGATGATCGACGGTAGGTTGGCCGAGGCCGCCACCGCAAACGCCCAGCCGACAAGGAAGGAGACATTCA
>JAOZSZ010000015.1:0-5606 GCA_029939385.1 Pontiella sp.
TTCATCATACCGAAATAGTTTCCAATATGCAGTTTGCCCGAAGGCTGTATGCCCGAAAGTACTCTCATTAAATTACTCCAAATTCTTCAGCAGAAAAATAAAAGGGCATTTTTACCCGTTATCCGAAGCCGATACAAATCCATTAACCTCGCAAATCCAGCCCAACATCGAAAATTCAATTGTTCCGATAACCCGCCCCCGCTTTATGGTCAGCACTCGACAGAGCCCATCGATTCATGAACTCCGTTATCTTCTACGCCTCGATCATGTATTCGCCGGGCTCGTCGAATTCATAGATGGCCGCGCCACGGTTTTCAAAGCGGTAGCCCCGTATTTTTAGGTATTCCGGAACGTGCGTACTGGCCAATTCCTCTTCGGTGAGCTGGACCAATTCAAAGCCTTCGTTTTCAAACTTCCGGCCCATCACGACCACCTTTGCTCCGGCACAGGCCTTGATGATTAAGGCGGAACGGCCGGATAGCTCGACCTCTTCGAGCGCAATATCTTTTCCGTCGAGAATTAAAGTGGCTTCGTTAGAGATGGAACAGTCGCAAATCTTTTCGCGAACTTCCGCCAGCGTCATGGCGAACGATGGACGTAAAAGCACTTTGGGTCCATTCACAAAAGGAACACCAAGAATAAGCTCCTCGGCGGCCTCTTTAACTTTTGCACCCGAAGCAATCAGACGCATTCGACCCGCAAGATAAAAATCCGACTCGGCGGTGGCGGCCGATTCGGGCGGACCTCCAGCCACATGCTTGGCCGCGGCATCGGCAATATTGTTCTTATTGGCCGAGAAGCTCCAACACCGATCAAAAATGGAAACGCCCACTTTTTCTTCGGGACTAAAGAGCTTGGGCAAATCCTGCATCATGGTTTCAAGCCGCGTTGGTTTTTTGAACGCAGCCTTGGTTTCATCCGTATATTTTGGATTCACAAACTCCGCGATGATGCCGTGCGATTTTTCCAGAATTTGGACATACCGTTCCATCCGAATAATCAGCACATTAATATTTCCCGGAAAGATGGAGAACCCTTGATCGTTGGGGACATCCCCCTCGGGACTCACCGTGGCACGCAACAGAGGATCGAGCTGATTATATTCAACATTCAAGGTGAGCTCTTGGCCCTTCCCGATCAACTTGGTCAGCCCGCCAACGGCTTCGCCGGGAATGCGGTTAACGGCGATCGAATTAAAATCGAATCCTTTTTCCACGGATACGCCCAAGGCGGCGGGGATCGCATTAAAGACTTGGCCATTGGTATCCTGAATAAAAACTAAATGTTCGATTCCCTGTTTTTCAAGTTGGGCGGCAAGGCCACTGGTATGGAGGAGCATATGAATGTCGCCATGGCCGTGCGGTTTAAGGATAAGTTCATATTTATCCTTAAGCGCAAGCGATCCGGCGTTGTCGGAAATGGCCGGAACCAATTCCTGTTTCAGGATATACACCTGCTCCTTTTGGAGACCAAAGTAATTATTTTTTTCCAAGGTCTGTAGCGTTTTGGGGCCGGTGTCCTGCGAGACCATAATAATGAATGGAACGGGGCGCGGATTTTCCATGCGAGCTTCCATGGCCTTAAGGCAGGATGCATAATGTTTTAGATAGGGCGTGCTTTCGAGCACCTCTACGGGGATATCCAGTTTAATCCCCTTATACCCTAAACGCTCGCCCAATCCACCGGCCACTAACACGATTCCGGTTTTTTCAAATTGTTTTTGCCCGAGAGCTTCGTAGTGATCGTAGGTTTCATTGAACTGAGTCAGATCAACGGTATTGGGTTGGTGCGGGATCAGCCCTTCAAAGGGGTTTCCGCCCTCCTTGGCTTCCGCCAAAAGTTTCTGTGCATTAGAAATATAACCCGCCAGCCCGCCCGGATAGTTTCCATCGATTTTAGAAAGAGAAGAGAGAAAGGTGGCTTTGGCTTCGTCCGCCGTGCCCGGCAAATCCCAATCGGCAAAAAGATGTTGCTGTCCAGCGTCCACCAATGTGGTAACGAGTTCGCGATCCGAAGCGGCTAGCACTTCCCAATTTCCATTCAAGAATGCTACGTCCATGAGCGTTTCCTTTTTTGAGTTAAAATGATTCGTCGGCACGAAGATAACGCCACTGCCCCATCGGAAGATGGCCCAACATAATCTTCCCGATGCGGATCCGTTTAAGGCCAACCACCTTCAGTCCTACGAGTTCGCACATACGCCGAATTTGACGCTTCTTTCCTTCATGCAGAACAAAACGAAGTTGGTCTTCATTTTGCCAATTAACCGTGGCGGGTTTGAGCGGCTTATCATCGAGTTCAAGTCCATGATTTAAAAGCGAAAGCCCCTCCTCCGAGAGATGCCCAGAGACCCGCACAAGGTATTCCTTATCGACCTCAGAATTTTCACCAATAATACGCCGGGCCACCCGACCATCCTGCGTAAGCACGAGCAATCCGGTCGAGTCAATATCGAGCCGCCCAGCAGGAACCAATCCTTTGAGCTGTGCAGGATGAAACCTACGGGGCAATCGATCTTGATGCCAGCGGGTTTCCTTGCCGATCAATTCAACCGCTTCCTTGTGGTTATGCTCCGGCTGACAGGAAACATACCCGACCGGTTTATTGAGCAATACGGTGACCTGCATCGACTGCCGCTTAAGCCCTTCTTCATTTAATTCAATTTTTTGATCGGGAAAGACCTTACTTCCAAGCTCTGAAATGGGGAGGCCGTCCACATAAACAAGCCCCCGCTCAATATACCGATCGGCTTCGCGGCGAGAACACATTCCACGATTGGCCATGATTTTAGATAAACGTTGTTTTTCCATAACACGAGAGAGTTAAACATGAAGAGTTGAAGAACACGACGGAACATAAAAACTAAATACGAGACGCCAAGAACGCGGGTTCCGATGATGAATTATTTTTTCCAAAATCCAGGGAGAAAGAGAATCAAAACGGTATAAAGCTCCAGGCGGCCCAACAGCATAAAGACGATCAGGATGGCCTGTCCCCCCGGAGAGATGGCGGCATAGTTTTGGGACGCACCAATGGCATTCAGACCGGGGCCAATGTTGCCGAGTGTAGCAATCACTGAAGTAGCGGCCGTTTCGAGATCGGGGGTAAAAAATGTCATAATAAATGAGCCGACGGCAAAGATGAGTATAAAGATGGCGAAGAAGGCGGAGATGTGCGAGATGATCTCCTGTCCAACGGGCTTACCGGCGAGTTTAATCTGAAGAACGGCGGACGGCCGCATGAATAACTTGAGCTCGCGTACCATCTTCTTAAACATAATAAAAACACGGACCACCTTCATTCCACCACCGGTTGATCCGGCGCACCCACCAATAAACATCATGATCACCAGCAAAAGGCGGGACGCATTCGGCCATTGATTAAAGTCCGCAGTGCAAAAGCCTGTGGTGGTCATCACGGAAGTCGCGGTGAAGGTGGCATCGCGGAAACAACGCCCAAAGGAGGCGACATCGTTGAGCCAAATATTAAAGGTGATGAAAAGCGAAGCACAGGCCAGAAAGATAAAATAGAAGCGAAATTCAGGATCGCGGAAATAGCGGCCGGGCTTCCCCGTCAGCGCATGGTAGTGAAGGGAAAAATTGATCCCAGCAAGAAACATAAAAACAATGAGAATGGTGTCGATTACAACGCTATCAAAAGCGCCAACACTTGCGGATCGAGTGGAGAACCCTCCGGTAGCCATGGTGCCGAAAGCATGGCAGAACGAATCAAACCAACCCATCTTTCCCAAAAATTTAAGGAGCAACACTTCAACAAAAGTGAGGAGCGCATAGACGCCCCATAATAACTTGGCGGTGGTGGCAATGCGCGGCGTGAGACGATCCTTGGAAGGCCCCGGCATTTCGGCGCGGTAAATCTGCATTCCGCCGACTCCAAGAAACGGAAGAAGGGCCACACAAAGCACCAAAACCCCCATGCCGCCAAACCAATGCGTGAGCGCGCGCCAAAAATGAATCCCGTGCGGAATCGATTCTAAATCAGAGAGAATGGATGCGCCCGTCGTCGAGAAACCCGACATGGTTTCGAATAAAGCCGAAACGGGGTGAGAAATGACGCCGGAAAAAAGATACGGCAATGAGCCAAAAAGGGTCGCAAATATCCAGCCAAAGGTAACCACCCCAAAGCCATCCCGCCGGGATAGGTTAATAGTACCCCGAGTGAGCACCCCCATAATCACCGCGCAAAAAACCGTGATAAGGCCGGAGGATATAAAGCTCATCTGCATACGGAGCGGTTCAGCATAATAAAAAGAGACGCCCGCACAGCCCATAATCGCAAGACCGATTACGAGCGTCATGTAAGAGACAAGGTGAAATACAGCACGCTTATTCATGGGCTATTTTTCCTAGCGAAAAATGGAGTGGATTTTCTTCACGGCATCGGGATGACAGAAAACCAGGACACGGTCATTCGCCATGAGTTTTAGGTTGCCCGTTGCGGTCAATACCTCGCCATTACGAAGTACGGTGGCAATGATCGCTGTGCTCGGTATTTTGATATCCAAAATCTTTTTTCCATCCAGCTTCGTGTCGGCATTAACCGTCACATCGAGCAATTCACCCGGGAGATTGTGTAGCAACGAGGCGGCCCGAACTTTTTTGGAGCGGAGATAGTGAAGAATGGCATTCGTCGTCGAAATGTATGGGCTCACCACTCGATTCACCAGATAGAGCTGTTCAATCACGGGAACAAAATCCGTGCGTGTAATCTGAGTCACCGTAAACGAAGCCCCCTTCTTCTGCGCCATAAGACAGTTCATGATATTTCCTTCATCATCCCCCGTCAGCGCAACGAAGGCGGTTCGATCATGTAACCCCGACTCCTCCAGCGCACTTTCAGTCAGGGCATCGGCACGAAGGACGAGGGTCTTATTCAGTTCGGATGAACAGAAGCGCGCGCGCTCCTCGTTCTGTTCTAACAAAACACATTCAACTTCTGTTTCAATAAATTTTGCAAGCATCAGCCCCAAATCACCGCCGCCTGCAATGATCACCTTTTCGAACGGCTTAACATCCGGGCAAACCCAATCGAAGAAGGCCGAGATATCGGAACGCTGCCCAACGAGGTAGACCAGATCATTCTGCATAAAAACGGTATTTCCGTGCGGCACGACTAAGGCTCCATCGCGACAAATGGCGATCACCCGAACGCTTTGAATTAAATCCAATCGATCGCATTCCGCCGGAGTACGGTTCAGTAAGGGGCTTACTGCATTAAGGCTGAAACCGGCCACCATCACCTTGCCGGCAAAAAGATCGAAGGCCTCTAATGCGCCCGGCATCTGCAACATATTGAATACTTCGCGGGCGCACTCCTGCTTTTGGTTAATCACCAAATCAATGCCCATCTTTTGTAAATCGTAGTTTTTCGAGCCGTTGATATATTTCGGGTTCACGACGCGCGCAATTTTTCCTTTAACCCCCACGGAATGGGCCATCAGACAGACGAGGATATTCACTTCGTCATTATCGGTTACCGCAATGAGCAGATCCGATTTATTAACCTGAGCCTCTTCAAGTACGGCAGGATCTGATCCCTGCCCGCAAATGGTCAAAATGTCCAAACCCGCCTCGGCCTGCGCCAAA
>JAOZSZ010000015.1:5616-8661 GCA_029939385.1 Pontiella sp.
CAGAATCCACCATCACCACGCTATGCCTTTCTTCGCATAGCCGCATGGCCAGTTGTCTGCCGGCATTGCCAGCCCCAATAATCACGATCCGCATCGTTTCCCCCCGTACAAAAGTTGTTCTGTATGCTTAAAAAGCCATACTTTATCAATAAAAAAGAGACCCACAATCCTTGTAAAAATTAGCACTATCTCGGCCTACTTTCCCTTCCAAAGGCTGGAACGAATCTTTTCAACGCTTAATGAATCGATATCAAACTCCGTATACGCCGAACCCAAGGTATCGAGTTGATGCGAATCAGAATTACGGAGCACGGGATAATCCAGCGCCAACGCGGGATCACCAAAAGCCGTCAGCTCCACGGCATCGAACGCCTCGTCCGGAAGAAAGCCGAGTTGCGCAATGATCCCATAGACCTGCCGATCAATATGCGCGGGAATAACAAGCCCTCCTAAAGAATGCACCTCATCGAGTACCCTCTTAATCGTATAGGTGGAGGCACTAATTAAAAACTTTTCAGCAAAGCCGAGAATCTCCTCTTTTTCATTAATGATCGGTTGATCCCCAAAACGGTCGGGTTGATTAAGAATTGAAGGAAGGCTATCGTAGATCCGCTCCCCAAACAACATGGCCGAAGAAAGATCATCAAACAGACAAACGATGTGTGCCTCCTCCAACGAAGTCACTTCGATCCCAAACAAACATTCCATGTCATACCGAGCACAGATTTTTTCAAAGGCAGGAAGATTAAAGGTGCAGTTATGATCGGTAAGCGCAATCGCATTCAATCCAGCGGATTGAGCCTTACGAACCATTGCAGAAGGCGACATTTCCAGCGAGGCACAGGGCGATAAGCAACTATGAATATGAAAGTCGGCCTGATAATGCATGGGAAGTTCCGTGGCTAATGCGCCAAGAGCTGAGCGATGAGATGAGACGTCTCAAACTGGTTCTTCGACGTTCTAAAAATGGCAATCCCCTCATTTTGCGCCGCGACAAGCATATCGTCTAATACCGGCCGATTGTTACAAACTAAAATAGCCACTACTCCAACGAGTGAAGAAACCGCCACTGTATTTTTGTGGGCCTGAATCGTGATCAGAACCGAGCCTTCGGCCGCATGAGCGATGACATCACTTAATAAATCCGAGGTATAGCCATCGACCACTTCAGTATCTTCATACTCCGCTTGAATACAGACAAAATCCTTTAAGGATTGAATCGTGCTAATCTTCATTTTCCTCCTTCACATTAAGATAAATAATGGCGTTAACCATGGTGCCCATCCCCACGGTGGACTGAATGGCAAATTCATCAGAAACGCGTTTCACATTGGGCAATCCCATTCCTGCACCAAACCCTTGCGAGCGAATCCATTCATTGGCCGTCGAAAATCCTTCGGTCAGGGCTTGTTCAACATCAACAATGCCGGGGCCGCGATCGTGAGAAGAGATTTTCACGCGCTCTTTATTAATATCGAAGCTAAGCATGCCCCCGGTCGAATGCGCCACCAAATTGATCTCTAATTCATAGCTGGCCACCGCAATACGACGAAGCAATTTTGCGGACAACCCTCGTTCCTTCAGAAATTTCTTAATTTCACTCGAGGCCTTGCCTCCGTTTTCAAAGTCATAACGATGCAACGGGTAAACCTTCACGAGTTCCAGCGAATCCAGATCAATCGACGCCTCATGCTGGCATTCCATTTCGCGCAGTTGTCGCGATAACTCACGAATCAGCGCGAGGTTAATATTTCGGAACGTAAGAATGCCCACCAATTCATTCTTTTTATTCACCACCGGAAAACGACGAAACGAAAACTTATTAAAGGCCGAGATCGCAAACGACAACGGCATATCTTCAGCCAGCGTTTGAACTTCACCCATCATCCAATGCGTAACGGCATCCTTCATCGCCCCCTTCTCCAAGGCATTCATAATGTCGTTCATACTGATAATTCCAACCACTCGCGAATTATCCACCACGGGCACGCCGGTAATGGAATTCTCCTTCATGAGGGTTTGCACATCGCGCATCGTACACGTTCGTGAAACGGTAATGACGTTGGGCGTCATTACCTCGCGAATCTTGAGTCCACAAATCAGCTCCTGAACCCGAAGTGAAGAGGGTAACGGTTCTTTTGGTTTAGGGTCCATTAGAGCCCTAGGAATCGACCAAGACGAATGCAAGATTCATATTTTGGAAACTTGGTCAGAAGCAACGTAATATCCAGTTCCTTAGCGAGTTGGATCATTCCTTCGGTAACGGTTTTATGATTGGCAATAAGCACCACTTCCGAGCCAACAATACCCGCAGAACGAATGGACTGTTCCGTAGATAGCGAGGTGATCAATAGCATTCCTTCGCGATCACTCATCAGCACATCACTCATTAAATCTGAAGAAAATACAGATTCGACAGAAACCTTCTGCCACCCTTTTGGCCCATACGCCAACTCCGCTTCGAGAACATCCGCTATTTGCATTAAAGTCATCTGTTTTCCTGCCTATTTTAAAGAGATTTATAAAAGAGGATAGAAGAGGTTTTTGCTCTATTATTCAATAAAAATGCCCCCTTTCTTTCTTATCATGATTGATATTTTCATTCTATATCTCCATATTCTCGGGATGAAAATTTTACTTTGTAACGACGATGGAATTCACGCACCCGGTATTTCTGTACTCCACAAGGCGCTGGGTGAATTGGGCGAGCTTCATGTTGTCGCACCCGACACCGAGCGGAGTGCCGCTGGACATGCGATCACCCTCACCGATCCCATCAAAACAATCACCGTGGAGAAAAACGACCAACTCTTTGGCACGGCGGTGGACGGCACACCGGCCGACTGCATTAAGCTCGCGCTATGCCTGCTCATGAAAGATGACCACCCCGACCTCGTCGTCAGCGGCATCAACCTCGGTTCTAACACCGGAATCAGCGTGCTCTATTCCGGTACCGTATCGGCGGCGAGCGAAGCCGTTATTCTCGGCGTCCCCGGCATCGCCCTATCGCTCTGCACCTTTCAAAACCCCCATTGGGAAACCGCC
>JAOZSZ010000015.1:8761-13258 GCA_029939385.1 Pontiella sp.
CTCACCCCCATTCATATTGACCTCACGGCGACGTATGCGATGAAGCAGGTTGAAACGTGGGATGTAGAATATTGAGGAACAAAAAAGCGATTTAAGAGCCGCTAACCAACGGCACTAACTCCGCTGGCATCGCACCCTCCGCATCAAAACGTTCGAGTTTTCGACCGCATATAACCTCGAAATGATTCAGTAGCGAATCGCGTACCGCTTCCATTTCAGGGCAGGCCTTTCCCAAGATAGTTTGAATCGAAGCCACGGGTTCGCCAACGAGGCCGCAAGGAACAATCGTCTGAAAACCGGAAAGATCGAGGCTGACGTTAAAGCTCATCCCATGAAAAGAGACCCACTTCTTCAGCCGAAAACCAATCGCCGCAATCTTACCCGCCTCCGTCCACGCCCCCGACTTCCCTTCTTTTC
Organism: Pontiella sp.; assembly: GCA_029939385.1. Classification (GTDB taxonomy): domain Bacteria; phylum Verrucomicrobiota; class Kiritimatiellia; order Kiritimatiellales; family Pontiellaceae; genus Pontiella. The sequence continues at coordinate 9,179 of JAOZSZ010000015.1, forward strand.
GAAATCCCTTAATGCCGAAATCCGCCAAGGTTTGAATCGCGATTTGTTCCAGATTAAAGAGATAACCATGCGAGTCAGCATCGTTTCCACCGAGATGAAGAATGGGATAGAGCACCCACTGTCCGGGAGCATGATAGGTCACATCGCCGCCGCGCTCGGCACGAAATAAATCAATGCCTTCTGCTTTATATTCTGCTTCTGTTTTTAATAAAAAATTACTACGTCCGCGATTGCCCAGAGTCACCACCGGCTGATGCTGAAGGATCAGCACGGTATCGGGAATTTTATTTTCCTGCCGAGCCTTTAAGAGGCGATGCTGAATCTCCAACCCCGCAGAGTAAGAAATAGGTTTATTAAAGCTGACAGACCATGCATTCATATCAAAAAAAAAGGAGGATATAATATCCTCCTTCTCATCAAACTCCAGCGGTCAAACTACGATACAGGGCAAAGTTCTTCGTAGGAGTCGGCATCGAGCATCTGGTCGACATCGGCCTCATCCACCATCTTTAATTTAAAGAGCCATCCCGCACCAAACGCATCGGTATTGATGGTTTCTGGAGCATCTTCGAGTTCAGAATTAATCTCAATCACCTCGCCTGCTACGGGAGCATAGACATCCACCGCGGCTTTAACGGATTCTACGACCACCGCTTCGTCGCCAGCGGCCAAATGAGTTCCAACCTCGGGAAGTTCTACAAAGGTTAAATCAGAAAGTTGGCTTTGCGCGAAGTCCGTAATGCCAACGGTGGCAATACCGTTATCGAGAGAAACCCATTCATGAGTCTTTGCATAAAATCTATCTTGAGGAACTGCCATTTTATTTCTCCTTTTAATAATCTCTACCTATTGAAAAAGTGGAGGTGCGGATCGGATTCGAACCGATGTTCATGGATTTGCAATCCAGTGCCTAACCACTTGGCTACCGCACCCTTTAATCTTCAAAAGCGCCCACCAATGTAATGATGAATTCATGGGTTTCAAACAAAAATGTGTAAAAAAAGAATCAAATTTCGCAACTGTTTCATTTGGAAGAAACTACGCATAAAAAATATCATTATCAATTAAGCGTGTTCTCCCTATTTTTACAGCCAAAGCGACCAATGTGTTGCAATTTACCTGTTCAATCGGAAGCAACGATTGCTCGTTCACAAACTCAATATAGTCTACTTCCGCACCATCCAACGCCTCGATAAAAGTCCGCATGGCTTCACGCAGAACGGGAACCGATCGCTCTCCCTGCTCCATCTGTTCGAATACGTGATCAAGTGACCGCCTCAAACACAGCGCATTCTTTCGCTCTTGCTCCGAAAGATATTTATTGCGCGAGCTCATGGCGAGTCCGTCCCTTTCACGAACAATCGGGCCGCGCACAATTTTAACCGGAACGTTGAGATCCCGCACCATGCGCTCGATGATGCGTAATTGTTGAGCATCCTTCTCTCCAAAAACGGCAAGGTCCGGTTGCGTCAAATTAAATAACTTGGCGACTACGGTACAAACCCCTCGGAAATGTCCTGCCCGTTCCGCACCACACAGCCCGCTCGAAAGCCGTCCCTCATCCACCCAGACACTCGCATCCGGAAGATACATCATTTTAGATTCGGGATAAAAGAGGAGATCAACGCCCTCTTTTTTACACAAGAATTCATCCCTTTCAAAATCACGAGGATAGGCCGCCAAATCTTCGTTCGGTCCAAATTGGGTTGGATTCACAAAGATACTTGAAATCAATACGTCGCACGATTTTCGGGCCATGCGCATGAGCGATAAATGCCCTTCGTGCAGAGAGCCCATCGTCGGCACCAAACCGATCACACGCCCCGCCCGTTTAAGATCAAGAGCGCGGAGCTGCATGGCTTCGGGTGTTCGAATGATTTCCATATTAATAGCTTTGCTCGTCCGTCGGATACGCGCCGGACTCAACCTCCGCTTTATAAGCGGATAAGGCCTCCTTTATTAACGGATTAAGGTCGGCATATTTTTTAACAAATTTAGGAAGCGGCTTTCCGCTCATCCCCAACAAATCGGTAAACACCAAGACTTGGCCATCGCACCCCGCACCCGCACCAATTCCAATAACGGGGATTTTTAAAGCACTAGAAATTAGTTTACCCAGCTTTGCAGGCACACACTCCAGCACAAGAGCAAAGGCGCCCGCCTGCTCCACCGCCATCGCATCATCCATAAGCTGGCGGGCCTGTTCGGACGTCTTTCCCTGGACCCTATAACCGTCCATCACCTTAATACTTTGCGGAGTAAGACCAATATGCCCCAGCACCGGGATTCCATTCCCGACCAAGGCCTCGATCAATTCAGAACGAAGGGCTCCGCCTTCAATCTTTACTGCATCCGCTGAGGCTTCTTTTAAAAACCGCCCCGCATTCCGTATTCCCATCTCAATCGACGGCTGATACGACATAAACGGCATATCAGCAATCACTAATGAGCTCTTAACGCCACGAGCCACCGCCTTGGTATGGTGCAACATTTCATCCATATCCACCTGAAGCATGGTTTCATAGCCCAACACGGTCATCCCCAACGAATCCCCCACGAGAACCATCGGAATATCCGCATCATCCACCAACGATCCCGTTAAAGCATCGTAGGCCGTCAGCATGGCAATATTACGTTCCCCCTTCAGGGCTTTAATCTTTGTTGCGGTCCATTTCATTCCATTCAATTCCTTGCTACCATCTTTCATCAAAAACGCTTAACCCCTCATCTGGGGGAAGTGACTGGAGGATTTCTGCGGCGGGCTTATGGGATTCGGGAATCACCAATGTAGGGCGCACATCGCAGAGGGGTTGCACCACAAAGCGACGCTCCGCCCAGCGCGGATGCGGCACTTCCAATCCACCACTATCAATAATCTGATCCCCCGCATAGATGATATCAATATCAATGGGGCGCGGCGAATTACGATCCTTTGAACGGATCCGCCCCAGATTGTCTTCAATCTTTCCAATATATGAAAGCCAACTTTCAAGAGGAAGCTCACTTTCAAGAATCACGATAGAATTAAGATAGGCCATGTCCTGATATTCCGGCTTCACATCCACGGGGGTGGTTTCATAGATCGGAGATTGATCCAAAAAATGGGTGCGCGGAGCAGAAAGGAGCAGGGTTTTGGCCTGCACTAACAGTCGCTTGCGATTATTTAAATTCGAACCTAAGCTAAATCCGATTTCCATATTCGATCTCCCCTTCAAATACCCTTGTTGCATCGCCCAAAAGCGTTGGGCCTTCATCGCTGGAATTAATTGTTAAATCATACCCGCCCGCACAATGCACGACCACCGGCCACTCAACCCATCCATGCTCCACGGCCACCAGTGCCGCGGCCGTTGCACCCGTTCCACAAGCCAGCGTCTCCGCCTCTACTCCGCGCTCATAAGTGCGGATCGACAACGTAGCATCCGGCTCAACTTTTACAAAGTTTGCATTCGTCCCTTCGGGGGAAAATAATTTGTGATGGCGAAGGGCGCTTCCAAGCGTTGGAAGATCTAGTTCTTGTAAATTCGCTATCCGCACCACGGCATGTGGAACGCCCGTATTCACAAAATCAACCGATTGCTCAAGTCCGGCATCCAGTTTCATGCGCCAATCCGACGGATCGGTCAGAACCAATCGGATCTGATTGCCCAGCACTTCGGCGCGTACGATTCCTGCGCCGGTTTCGATCGTCATCTTTTCAGGAGCCGCGCCGAGATCGAAGGCCAGCCGCGCAAAGCAACGCGCCCCATTTCCACACATCCCCACCTCGTTGCCATCGGGATTAATAAAGCGCATCCGCAAATCAGACCGCGTAGATGGCTGAAGCAGAATAAGGCCATCGCAACCAATTCCCGTGCGGCGCGAAGCCATTTGGGAGATAAACGCTTTATCCGAAATCGGAAAACTCATCGCGCGATCATCCACTACGATAAAGTCGTTCCCCGCGCCCTGCATTTTGTAGAAAGGTATTTTCATTTTCGAAAAAGGAGCCTGCCATAAAATGCCCAAAATCTAGAAACAAAAAACGGAACGATCTCCCCCCTGGCTCACCCCATCCCGCTTTCCCTCGTGTAGTAACGA
>JAOZSZ010000169.1 GCA_029939385.1 Pontiella sp.
AAATACTGAAAAAATAGAGTATAATAATATATATATAAGGCAAAGGGCATAACCCAATACGATCGGCAACACCATGAGCGAACCGCGTAAGATATCGGTGAAGAAGGTCGCGTTCTCAACGTGGTTATTCACATTAAAGAGGTGGCCCGCGTTCCATATCCCAAAGAAAAGACAAGGAAGGAGCGCATAGACTACAAAAACCATCAGCCGTTTTTGGTCGATGGAATCGCGGACGTGTGGCGCATTGGGGGTCACATCTGCGGGCGTGCGCGCAAAGGTGTCACCCGCCTCAAACAGTGGATACATCCGCTCAAATTTGCCGCCCTTTTCAAAGAGCGGTGCAATGTTTTTCTCCATAAAGTCGAATAGAAATTTCATTAGATTCCTTCCTCTTCAATCTCTTCGAGTCCGCGTTTGATGATGCCGCAAACATCGGTTTTGTGTGGATCAATAAATGATGCCAAAGCAAAATCTTCTGGGGCTGTTTCCAGAATTCCCAGTTGAACCATTTCATCGGTATCATGTGCGAGCACCGCTCGAATAAGATAGTCGGTCATAATATTAAGGGGCTGATGTTTATCCATCCATCCCGTCACGACCATGGCTCGGCGGCTCCCGTGCATATTGGTACCTAGTTTCCAATTGCGGGTTCGCCCCATGAAGGACGAAAGATTGACGCGGTGAGTGCTATACTGTAGCAGCCCGGGCATCGTCCAACCCATTAGATGACGCGAGCGATCCTCTTCTAATACAAAAAATTCTGATCCATAATAACGAACCGAAGAGTCGGCTTTAACTTGATCGCCCCAAAGAATATTGCCGGAAATAATGCGCACTTCCGGGGTGGATTCCAGTGCCTTTTCGAAGAGCGGTTGCAGGCTGGCACCAAGAGGCACTCGATAGTATTTACGAAAGGTTTCGTTCACCGCAGGGCCGCTTAGCGCAATTACCTTGTTTCGGGGGAGTTCGCCGGTGAGCAATAACTTCCCCATCAGAATCACATCCTGTGCCGCGATTGTATAAACAGAGTCGTGCGGAAGAATCGGGCAGATTCGATTGATATGAACACTGGTGTTACCCGATGGATGGGGGCCATTAAAGGTATGGCTTGTCGCATTTCCAAAATCTGGAATATCGGATGAGGCCGATTTGCAAAGATGCACCGTTCCTTCGGTTAGTTTAACCAAAGCATTAATCCCCGTTTGAAAGGCCTCTTCATCCCCTTTTAAAATCAAACTAAAGTCGGCCTGAAAGGGAGCCGATTTTGCGGCATTAATAAAGATGGCTTTGGGGTTCGTTTCGGGGTCGGCAATTTTAGAGAAGGGACGTTGCCCGATGAGGGGCCACATTCCTGTATAGAGCAAATGATCAATAACCTGTTCGCGAGAGAGCATGCCGACGGTATCTCGGGTATAAACTTTGAATTTTACACTTTCCTCCGGATCCACTTGCTCGATCACAATTTCTTGAGGCGCCCGTCTGGCCCCTAGTTTAATTTCCTTGATTCTTCCGCTGCAGGGCGAACGAAAGAGCATTTTCTCATTTTTCTTATTTTCAAAGAGAACATCGCCGCGTTTAACGGGAGTCCCTACAGCAACTTTCAAGCGCGGCTTGATTCCCTCAAACTCAGAAGGATAAACCGAAAAAATAGATGAATTTGTATACGCTTCAATATGAGGTGCTGGTTCTCCCAACACGTTAATATCAAATCCTTTTTTAATCTTAAATTCAGCCAAAATAGATTCCTCGTTTTTTTATTCGATCTCTTTCGCAACCGACGCTGCATTTCCCGCGGAAAGGTATTTACTAAGTACAGGTTTCATTATCATGTTTAGAAAATGGTTCCAAGAGCTTTGTAAGTCCGGCCACACAACAAGTTGTGCTGAAGACGCTTCTAATAATGAATCAATGTACTCGATTGGATTCTCCGGAGCATTTTTGGTAACCGTTATAGCGGTGGTTTTTCCGCGCATCTCATCCCGACCCAGTGTTTTGCCAGAAAGGGCTTCATTTCCAGAATCATCAAGAATGTCATCAACCAGTTGATAGGCTGTTCCAAGAATAAATCCTGCCTCGCGAAGTGCATTTATCTGTTCAGGATCATCCGTTGCCGCCGCCATTGCAGCAAAGGCAAAGAGCGATCCTGTTTTTGCGCGGGCAATTTGTTCACACTCCTGCCAAGTGCCTAAAGAGCCACGCAAGATCAATTCTTGTTCAACCTCCGATCGACAGACCTGTGCCGCCATATCAATTAACTCTTTTAATAGATCGGTACGATTGGCCTGAATCAACAAGTCTAGCCCCTCAAAAACCAAGAGATCACCTAACAAGATGGCCCCATTAACTCCATGCTTTCTCCAAAAGGTAGGGGCGCCGCGGCGGAGTAAGCCCCCGTCAATTACATCATCATGAAGTAGGCTGGCACCATGGATAATCTCTACGGCCGCGGCAGCATGAAAGTAGCTTTTCTCATCGATCCCATTGGCTTTCCCTAGAAAAAGGGTGAGTTGGGCCCGCAACATTTTGCCGCTGCCCACAATATTATTTTGGGGAGGAAGAAGCTTGGAAATACGCGTATTCCGCAAGCAGTTAGCTATGATCGATTGCACGGCTTTGAGTTGCTGTGCAATTTGATTTTTATTGGTTTCCATCTGCGTATAATGCCGACGAATTTTCCCTTGTCAATATATAGGTATTCAAATGCACAAATCAGAATGTTATAGCGATTGGGAAGGCCAGATATCCCATCGAATATCCACCCGCGATCAGCTCGAAAAATATATTAAACTGACCCCCGACGAGTCGGCTGCATTCGATGCCGAGGTGCCGCTTTCTTTTGCCATTACGCCTCATTATGCCTCGTTGCTGAAAAACGATGCCTTACGCCGCGCGGTTATCCCAACGCATCATGAAAATGTTTTCAGAGCCGACGAGCTCGATGATCCGCTCGGCGAAGAAGACCATCGGGTCACTCCACACCTCATTCATACCTATCCCGACAAGGTTCTTTTTCTCACCACATCCTTTTGTTCAACGTATTGTCGCTACTGCACCCGGTCCCGAATGGTTGGAAAGCCCTCAACCTCTAGCTTTGAAGAAACCTTTCTCTATATAGAAAAACATACCGAAATCCGCGATGTCCTCCTTTCTGGAGGCGATCCTCTCACCCTAACCGATGCCGTGCTCAATAAAATTTTATCCCGTCTTCGCCAAATCCCACATATACGTCTAATACGCATCGGCTCAAAAGTGCCTGTCGTCCTGCCCATGCGCATCACCGATAATCTTTGTTCCATTCTTAGAAAACATCGCGTCTGGCTCAGTCTTCACTTCATCCATCCCGCCGAACTCTCGCCCCAAACCCAAACCGCCTGCCAAAAACTTTCCGATCATGGCATTAGTATGGTGAGTCAGACGGTTTTACTTAAAGGGATCAACGACAACACCCAAACCCTCGTCGACCTTTTCTATGGCCTGCTTGAAATCAACGTAAAGCCATACTATCTCCTACAGTGCGATCCCGTTCGCGGCTCCGCCCATTTTCGTACCACCGTTGAAAAAGGAATCCAACTTATCCGTTCATTACATGGTCATATTTCCGGCCTTGCCATCCCTCAATATGTCATCGACGCCCCCGGCGGAGGAGGGAAAGTTCCGATTCTTGGGAACGAGCAAATTAGAAGGGAAGGGGATGGAGTCTTCTTTATTAATTATAAAGGCAAAGAATATTACTATCCCGATCCACCATCAAAATAGTTCAACTATCTTTAAAGAATCTGCCTGAGGGGTCAGTCCTTTGATATTAGTATTTTCTTTAATTCTAAAAGATTCCCACCGCTTGCTCTTTTCACATTCCCAACAAAGGCCGACACATTGCAGGGATGCCC
>JAOZSZ010000344.1 GCA_029939385.1 Pontiella sp.
GTCCACCGCAACGGCACCCCCGACCCCGGCATCCACACCGCCCGCACCGCTCAAGAAGCCGTTGCGCTCGCCGTGAAGTTCTCAGGGAACACCTCCCCAGCGGGGAACGCGTAAAACTTGCCTCGATCTACTGTGAATGCAGAGCAAGCGGGACGCTTGCTTAAGCGAGTGCGATACTCATATTGTTTGCTTCAATTTTCCGGAATTTATCCCGTTCATAAGCTCAATTTTGATATAGTATACTATATATTTTTGGCCAAATATGGCCTTTATTAGGCATTTTCATATAGAATACTATATCAATATTAAAGGGCGATTTTAGGGGTATTTGGTGGCCTATCCCCTTCGTTCTGAGCGGGGAATCCGTTATTCGCCCACCGTGCGGGTTTTTATATTTGTATCCGAAGATGCCGGGGGTATAGTTGCGGTGGCTGGTTGGTAGACCCCGTTTCTCCTTTGTGGAAGGTCTTTTACTCGCCCCTTTCGGCTCGTAGGCACACTCATCCTGAGAGGCGTTGAAATATGATTTATCTAGGTGGTATGGGAGAGAAGATACATGTGTGGAATTATTGGATATTTTGGAAAACGGAATGCCGCTGAAATCTTGGTCGATGGATTGCGGCGGATGGAATATCGCGGCTACGATTCGGCGGGAATCGCCTGCATGGATGACGGGCGGATCGGGCTGGTTAAAAACGCGGGAAAGATTAAGGGCCTGCGCGAGAAGGTCGATGCCTCGGAACAGGTTGAATTGCAGCGTGCCACGCTGGGACTCGGCCACACGCGCTGGGCAACGCATGGTGCGCCGAACGAAATCAACGCCCACCCGCATCTGGATGCCTCCGGCCATTTTGTGATGGCGCATAACGGAATCATTGAAAACTACAAAGGGATTAAGGAGGGGTTGGCGAAGCACGGCATTGAGTGTGTTTCGGAAACCGATTCCGAGGCGTTAGTCCAGCTGATTGCCTATTGCTACAACGACAATCTTGAAAAAGCCGTCAGCGAGGCGTTAAAAAAGGTAAAGGGTACGTACGGTATTGTTGTGATGACCGACCACGAACCCGGCAAGCTGGTGGTCGCACGGTGCGGCAGTCCGATTGTGATTGGACTCGGCCATGATGAAACGGTGGTGGCGAGCGATGCTTCAGCCATTATTCCACACACCCGCGATGCACTCTATC
>JAOZSZ010000170.1 GCA_029939385.1 Pontiella sp.
TTCCTCACATATATGGTGGAGTTGATATTTCCATCATCATCCCCCGCCAGCAAATTCAATGTAATAGCTACCCCCGTGCTATTCGTTCTTGAAGAGGTCAACGACACGGCCGTCCCTCGGATCAGGCGCATGAAAAAGGTTCCACCCACCGCCATGTCCAGATTCCCACTAGACACCGTAAAATCAATGGCCGTTCCATCTGGGCGTACGCATCCGAGCAGATCGTTCCCGAATGTGATATTACTCATATCATTTGTTCGTGAACACTTCCGCACCTCCCGAGCCATCACATGCATAGCCAGTGATGCGTCGCGTTGCATATCTACGGAAGCATTTATCCGAGCCCAACCCTGCCATCCAAAGACCAGCATCGAACCCGTGGCCAATGCTAAAATCGAGAAGGCCACGGCCGTCATCATTAATTCAATCAACGTAAAACCACTTTTAGATTTATGTGTTTTCATGTTAATTCACCACGGCCTTACTTAAACCTTTTTTATAGCGGCGAGAGTTTAATTCCACCGTATCGCCCGTCATATAGGAAATGGAGATTTTAATATCATAATAATTATCCCCATCTGCATTAGTCTCTTCATCAGAAATCGTAACATCCGTGGCCATAGTATTTCCATTGACCGACACCGTTGATGGAGTTTCTGGAGATGATCCTATATTTGCATACGTCGTGTTCCAGAGAGCTTCCAAAACGCGGTTAGCCGCCACAATGGCTTCGCGTTTATTTTGTTGGCGCTGGACTCCACCACCCGTGTGGTACATCACCGCTGCACCACCGAGGGCGAGTACCGTTAGAATGATAACGGCGACCATGATTTCGATGAGCGAGAATCCGGATTTATTTTTTGTTTTCATATCGTTTCCTAACGGAACCTTTTATCTCTCTTTCACGGCTCTATGTTAGACTCTTTTGTGCCGGCTTGTCCAACTTACATTCATTAAATAACTTTTCTTAACCACCTGATTATGAAGCAGTTCCCGCGCCAGTTATCTTTTCTTTTACTTATCCATATAGTCGTAGAAATATTTCACGACTTTATCGCCCATAGGATCTTCGAAGACGACTTCGGTCTTGCGGATTTCAATGATGCGATGCCCCTGAATAACCTCTCCAACATGATAATTTTCACCGGAAATGGTTACGATGGGATCACGGGGACTCCAATAGATTCCGCTTAATTTAATTTTAAATGTTTTATTATTTTGGATTACAGCTTCTTCACTATTAGTGGGCATGATTTCGGGAAGAATGAGTGTGACCATCGGTATACCAATCAATACGGACTCATCCATATGTTCGTTATCGAGCATGTATTTAACCCTTTTTACATCCGACTCTACCATCGCCACCAAATTCTGATATTGTGTCGTATCGGCAATCTTAAAGCCCTCCGCACCAATCTTCTGGTTTAACCAGCCGAGGGGGATGGCCACGGCCGCTACAATAATTAGCATGGTATAAATGACGGGCTTAACTGAAACTTCCCGATATTCGCTGGCGGCATCCCCTTTGCTTATTCCAATCATTGGATACCTCCGTTGAATGCCTTCATTTCACTTAGCAAGAGAAGCTCAAAAACAATCTCTGCATGATATAGCTCTCTATTCGAACCTTCAGAAGGCTGCGTGATCTTAATAGAACTGACCGAAAGCAGGCGTTGCTCGGTCTTAACGTCGTTAATGTATAACTGGATCGCCGTCAAACTACCCGACCCCCGCACAATAGCATTCAGCACAGGAACAGCCTTCTGTTGCTTCTTCCCCGTGAGCACACTCACCGTATCCATCAAAAACTCATTTTGTTGTGCCCTCTCCTGAAGAAAGGAAATCAACTGACCTTCGGAGCTCAATTCGCCCCCCCCCCACCGCATTAAAGATTTCGAATAAATTAGCGGCATCTTTTCGTACGGCAATAAAAGAAGGCAACACTTCAGAAAGTGCATTCGCTTCCTTCAACTTCCACTGTGCCCGCTGTTGCCATGCAAAAGACCCCAGCCCCACGCTAACGATGAGCAATGGAGGGATAATCAACCACGCTCTTAACCGTCCATTACTTGCTTTGAAAGTTCCTACATCCATATCTTTTACCCACTCTAGTTTCTAGTGCTTCGTGCTTTGTTATTCGTACTTCATTCCTCGTACCCAAGGCCTAGTGCCTCACCTCAAAACACATTCAAACTTTACAAAATAAACCGACTGATTCCCTACGATGCGTTGCTCACCCGTAACCTGTTTAATGCTACGAACCAACCCATTCAGCTCCATATTTTTTTTCCACATTACCTGCTGTTCCCGGACTAATTTACCCGGCCCAACCAATCCAAAAGTAATTTTATTCTTGGCCGAAGAAGCGCTCAAGCTTTCAAGCATCAGGTTCTTAGGAAATTTAGAAAAAAGCTGATTAAAAATAGGGAGAAAATGAGTCCGTTCGGTAAAAACTGTTTTCAGCAAAGATAGATCGGCGGCATAGAGTTGTAATTCATGATAGGCCTTATCCGGATTCTTATAGAACGCCTTGCTGAAACTCGATGCCGAGGAAGCCGTCTTAATCATGGCTCGTCGTTGGCGATCCGTACGATAGGCGTCCATCACGTTAGCGGAGGCCAAATAAGCTACATAGACCATTCCGGCGGCACATACGGACAGGTAAAGTATCATTCCGTTGTAAAACTTTCGTCGTTGCTCCGGCGTGCTCGTTACCGTTTTTGCTAAATTAATGCGATAATCTACCATAATAATTCCAGTTTTAAGTTTTCGGTCATTAAGTTTTAAGTGTTGGAGCTCAAGTTTTCGGTACGTTTGTTTCGATTCCTGGCACGTTGTTCATCGTTCGTCTATTTTCCTGCTCCTAACACCTAATATTTAAAACCTTACTATGTATTCCTCAACCCTAGCCCTAGGCTCGTAGACATTAATGAGACCAGCCCATCGTCATCTTTTTTCATAGCCTTAACGTTATTGGACATAATAAAATTTTTATCCTGCACGGGATTCCAAGCTTCGGTGGGCAGGCCAATCGTATCATGAATCTGTCCAATAAAGCCGGGGCTGTCTGGAACAAATCCCGTTAAAATGAGTTTGTTAACCGGGGTTTTATCCACCTTTACGTGATAATAGAGCAAGGCATCTGAGATATTTTCGATCAGATATTGCACCTTACTCGACCATTCGGCCGAACGGGAAATAATGCTACGCGGATAGATATAGTGGTCGTTGTACAGAATAGAAATATCTGCGTTATAGCGCGATAGATTGACGACACAAACCGCATTTTCAGTGGTCACACTGTCCCCACGCAACGCCAGAAAAAGATTACAAAGCGAAGTAGAGCTTACATCCATCATAACCGGGAAAAGTCCGGCCTTTTTTACGAGATTCATTTGGCGCACGACCTGACTTTTGGCGACGGCCACGAGTACACCTTGCAACTGTTCTCCCTGTTGCGTATAGGGATTGCTTCGAGAGCGGTTCAAATGCCAGTCGAGCATGATTTGCTCTGGAGGAAGTTGTAAGGTTTCCTCCGCTTCAAGCTTAAGCGCGGAGGTTAATTCCATCGGTGAAAGATCGGGATACTTAAAATATTTAAGACAAAGAGAGCGCGATTGTAATCCGATACAAACCGTTCTGGTCGGCATCTTGGCCTTTTTCCACACCTTACGGATCACCTGCACCATCTCATCATCCGTGGCATCGGGTGCATATTCCATCCATCCGGCATGCGTCAGCACAATTTTTTTACGACTCCGGCGTACAATACGAGAGACACTAACAAAGCCATCCCCAATATTGATCCCCGCAATGTTTTCGTTCTTTTCTGTGGATTCCGCTGACATTCAAACCTCGAGAGTTAATCTTTAGTGACAGACAA
>JAOZSZ010000171.1 GCA_029939385.1 Pontiella sp.
TTGAGTTTGCGATGTTACTCGAAGAGTTCCGGGTGAATCGCTTTGCTCCCGAAATTAAGGTTCCCATTAAAGTTTCCGCCCAGCGACTTGAAGAGGCTTATAATACGATAATCTGATAGCCCCGTTCAATCCATTTAGAAAGACTGGGGTGTCCCTTATATTCACCCACTAATAACTTTTTTTGTTCTTCTTGAAGGTCATCCTTTACCCCAAAGGATGAAGCGCAGTAGTCGCAAATTTCTTCGACTAAGCCCAGTTCCTTAATTTTGAGATAGTGCTTATGAAAAGGATTCTCAGGATGGCGCAGTTCCGTGGCCCAGCCTGTTCCTGCACCATCATAGATCAACACAACATCGTATCCCTTTTCTGCAAATTCGGTGGCATAAAGGAGTGCATGTACGGCACGTGCTCTACTTTCATTTGTTTCATTTCCTGCATGGAGAACGATGGCATACTTATTCTTCGGCTCGGAAGCTAGCGCTCCGCCCACAATCATCAACCACACTAAGAGCATTTTTTTCATAGCCCGCGTCTCCTTATAATTTTGAATTAAACAGATGATTTTCCAGACATTGGAAAGCAGACCCTGTAGCATTCGTTACTTACCCGTCAGATAGCGAAATATAGTCCGTAATACGAAAGAAACAAAGGAATCTAGTATGCCTAAAAAACTCTTCCTCATTGATGGAATGGCCAGTGTCTATCGCGCCTATTTCGGCATGATCCGCAATCCACGCATCAACTCTAACGGCGAGGACGTTTCTGCCGTATTTGGCTTCATCAATACCCTACTCGATCTCATGCACACCTACGAGCCAACGCACCTTGCCGTTGCGTTCGATACCCACGAACCCACCTTCCGCCACGTGGAATATCCTAAATACAAAGCAACGCGCGACGCCACTCCTGAGGGGATTTATACGGCCGTACCACACATTAAAAATCTCCTCGCGGCATTCAATATTCCGGTGCTTGAATATCCAGGATTCGAAGCCGATGACGTCATTGGAACCCTCGCGCGCACGGCTGAAAAACAGGGATTCGACACCTATATGGTTACCCCCGACAAGGACTATGCCCAGCTCGTCGATGAACACACGTTCATGCTTAAACCCGGCCGAGGAGAATCTGGAGAACTATTGGATGTGCCAAAAATATTGGAACAATGGAATATTGAGCGAATTGAACAAGTGATCGATATTCTTGGACTCGCGGGCGATGCCGCCGACAATATTCCCGGCGTTCCCGGAATCGGCCCCAAGACGGCTCAAAAATTAATTGCTCAATTTGGATCTGTTGAAAACCTACTCAAAAACACAGATCAATTAAAAGGGAAACAAAAAGAGAGGGTGGAGGAAAATAAAACAATCGCTCTACTCTCAAAGCGCTTGGTAACCATCAAGTGTGATGTGCCGGTTAAGGAATCACCCGACGAGTTTATTATTGGCACACGCAATGATGATCAGCTTAAAATTCTTTTCACTGAACTCGAATTTAAAGGATTAATTAAACGCCTATTTGGTGAAGCCCCCTCTCCTTCATCGGTTGCTGTGGCCGCAGCCACATCGGGCCAGGGCGACTTATTTGAATTTGCCGCAGCCTCGCAACCCGAAATGATGGAACCCATTCCAACCTTCAAAACCATCCAGGATGTGAAACATACCTATCATCTGGTTACCACCGCGACCGAACGCAACGCACTCGCCGATAAACTATCGGGTTGCTACGAAATCTGCTTCGACACCGAAACCACGGGCCTTGATGTCCGTACCGCTGAACTGATTGGGATCTCCTTTTGTATCGAACCGCACGAGGCCTGGTTTGTCACCTTGCCGCCCGATCGCGAACAAACCCGACACGCCTTGGAAAAGTTTCTTCCCCTCCTTAAAAATCCTGATATCCGCAAGGTTGGGCAAAACCTAAAGTACGACATCAGTGTACTAAAGTGGAACGGTATTGAAGTTCGCGGTGAGTTGCTCGACACCATGCTCGCGCACTACCTCATCGATCCTGATCAGCGCCACAATATGGACCACATGGCCGAAAGTCTGCTTAACTATTCCCCCGTACCGATCACCGCCCTCATCGGCGAAAAGAAGAGCACGCAAAAAACACTGCGCGAGGTCGATCTCGATGCGCTATGTGAATATGGCGCCGAGGATGCCGACATCACGCTCCAACTCTGGCACAAGCTTAAGCCGATGCTCAAGGAGCGTGGTCAAGAACGTGTTTTCTACGAAATTGAAACCCCACTCATGCCCGTACTCGCGCAGATGGAATACAACGGCATCAACCTCGACGTCCCTGCTCTTTCCAACTATTCCAAGGTGCTTGCCCAAAAAATAGAAACTCTAGAAACTGCAATTTTCACCTTGGCCGATATAACCTTTAACCTCAATTCACCTAAGCAACTCGGGGAAGTGTTGTTTGATAAAATGAAGCTCGTCGAAAAACCAAAGAAAACAAAAACGGGGCAATATAAAACCAACGAGGAAGTGCTTTCCGAGCTTGCACCCAATCATGAGATCATCCAAAAGATTCTTAATTACCGCTCGTTAGCCAAGCTCAAGAGCACCTATGTTGATGCACTACCACAAGAAGTGCTTCCGGAAACTGGGCGCATTCATACCACCTTCAGTCAAGCCGTCACGACCACAGGACGCCTATCCTCTGTTAACCCCAATCTGCAGAACATTCCCATCCGCACCGAGGAGGGTCGCGAGATTCGGCGCGCCTTCATTCCCCGCGAAGGCTTTACCCTGCTCGCCTGCGACTATTCCCAAATCGAATTGCGCATTATGGCTGAGCTCAGCGGTGACGAACATCTACGCAACGCCTTCATTCATGGCGAAGATATTCACACCGCCACCGCCGCCCGTGTCTTCGGCATCGACCCCTCCGAAGTAACTCGTGAAATGCGTAGCAAAGCCAAGATGGTTAACTTTGGAATCATCTATGGGATCTCAGCCTTCGGTCTTTCCCAGCGCCTCGGCATCCCCCGCAAAGAGGCCTCCGAAATTATTGAGCAATACCGCGCCAACTATTCTGGGGTTCAAGATTGGCTCGACGAAACCATCCTGTTTGCCCAAAAACATGAATACGTCAAAACCATCACCGGCCGCCGCCGTTATATTCGAGACATTAACGCCCGCAACCAAATGGTCCGTGGCGGTGCTGAACGCAATGCTATTAATGCCCCCATTCAGGGAACAGCCGCCGATATGATCAAGATTGCGATGATTGGCATTCAGAAAATGCTGGAAGAAAAGAAGACTAAAACTAGGCTCCTCCTGCAAGTCCACGACGAACTCGTCTTCGACCTCGCATTGGATGAAGCCGATGACCTCATTCCCTTAATTGAGGAAAAAATGAAATCAGCCATCCCCATGGAGATTCCGATTTTAGTGGAGTCTGGCACCGGCACCAACTGGCTCGAAGCGCATTAGGGGAAAGCACCATGATTCAATCTAAAAAGGGAGGGTGATCTTCTTTGGTGACGTTTGTTTTCCACTCGACAAAGCCACTCCAGAAACCCATACACATATGTATGAAAACGACATTGAATATTGATGACAAAATCATGGCGGAAGCGGCTCGTTTGACGGGGATCAAGGAAAAGACGGCTTTGGTTCGGCGCGGGTTGGAAGCGTTGATTGCGCAGGAGAGCAGCCGTAGGCTCGCGAGCCTTGGCGGAACGGAAAAGGATCTAAAGACCGTGCCACGTCGGCGGAGTGCCGCCTGATGGTTTTGGTCGATACATCTGTTTGGATCGACCACCTGCGTTCGGGGAATGCAAAACTCTCTGCCTTGCTGAACGATGGCGATGTGGCAATTCATCCGTTCATTTTTGGGGAGCTGGCCTGCGAAAACCTAAAAAACCG
>JAOZSZ010000345.1 GCA_029939385.1 Pontiella sp.
CCCCCTCTTTCGCACTGATTGGCGCGCCATGCAAACGGCCTCTTACATCACCGCCTTATTCAACAAAACCACCCCCGAAGAAGCGCCCCACCCTCAACTATTTGAATTTTTCGAGACGTTACTTGATTATGCGGAGGCACAGGGAGGTAGCTTTCCTTTTTTAATTTGGGCTGAGTTACAGTTTTGCAATCATCACGGACACGCTCCAAATCTAGGTAACTGCACTTTATGCAATGCCACGAAGAACCTAAGTTTTTCAGCCCTATCGGGCGGCATGGTTTGTGCCGAATGTGCCCAAGAAAAAAAACTGTTAACCCTTAGCTGTTCGCTCGATGTACAGGATATTCTACGAGCGTGGCAATCGGAAGAGCTCCCCCATGCGATCGATCAAACAAGCCTTACCGCAAAGCAAAAAACCGCAATTCATACCATCATGGATCGCTTTATGCGCTATCACTTTAATCTGCCCCCTGAGCTACGGAATGCCGTCCTTCACTAATAATCATTTTTCCAATTAATCCCGATTCCCGGCCGCATCTTTGGCCCCGAAGTGGTTTCTATCGAAAAATGCTTCGTTAATTCATATTCGGCCAACACTCCCGTACTATCCTCCTCATTCTCTAACGTACTATTCACTTCCACGTAGAAATGAGGGGTCACATATTTCCCAGCGGCCACCTCCGACGCTCCATCCACCGAATCGGGTTCACGCCATTCGAGCGTATCAAGGCTCAAGATTTGCCGCATCTGATATATAAAACCTGGACCATTCACCCCGCCCGAAAGCTGCCGTGCCGCCGCGGCAATTTGATAGGCTTGATAGGGAGAGATCGATGAGGTATCACGCCCGAAAAGCACCTGCGAAAGCACTTCATCCTCCGGCATTGCCGGCGAGGACGTCAGTGTATATTGAGGATGGTTTAACGTGCCTGTTAGAGCCAAATAGGCCACAAAATCACTACGCGAATACTCTGCCAAAATATTCAATGCTGGCGAAGATGGCACACGCCCATCCAGATCAATACGCCCTTCATCCGTTAATCGAAATTTCTTACCCATAAAGGAAAGATACCCCCGCTTCGGGCGGATAATTCCCTCCACCGAAATACCTTCGAGAGTATCCTTAAGCTTTAGCTTGCCCCCCCAAATCGAATCAATTACCGAAGCATTCACAAAAAT
>JAOZSZ010000172.1 GCA_029939385.1 Pontiella sp.
GGGTCAGCCCGTGAATTGTAGCATTTTCTTAAAATACACCTTCCAAAAGCAGAAACCGGGGTCTGCACTTTGAACATTTCCAATTAATCAACCGGTCACGGCCGATTATAAAAAAGGTGCCAAAAAGGTGCCTGTGTACACATCCGTACATTTCTATTGAGGCGGCGGGGAGGATCTAAAATTAGATAATTTCCCTCTGCTTAGGGCAAACCCGTCCGCACCGGGATCGGCGATCCCGGCTACAACTTTCAACTGATCCCAACCCTCCTCCCAAAAAAATAGGTGTACCGCCCGCATCTTGCGGGCTCCACGCACGAACGGCCCGACAGGGCTGGCAGGATGACCGCATCAGCGAGTGCATTCTTTTCTAATGTATAAGAAGAGCGGGGTTGCTTAATGGAGTGATTTGGCCGATAAGCACGTCCTTGAAAACTCAAACACATATTCTAGGCAAAGATGCGGCACTCGAAGAAACCATCAGAAACGCTAAAGATCTGCTTTGCGTCCATGGGTTCCCCGTCGATCTGGTTTCCAGTAAAAACCCGATCCGAAACTGTTGGTCGGTTCATTTGCGTTCCGCCGAATGCCCACAGATCTATACCAACGGGAAGGGTAGCTCCAAGCTCGCCAGTGAGGTCAGCGCGATTCTTGAATTTTTTGAGCGCATTTCCACGAACCTTTTTTTCTTCGACCACTATCTCGGAACCCGATCGGCCGAAAGCGACTTTCTCTTTTATCCATCCGAGAAATGGTTCCCCATTGTTGATCCGGCTCTCCTGCCAACGCACCACCCCGACGGAACCGAACTACTCAACGAAACCCTTCGGGCATTTTATAATCCCGATGGCGACCTGACGCCGGATCTACTTCGTGATTGCAACAGCGACGATGCCGCGCGTGGAATCGTGGCGCTTCCTTTTGAACAGATCGACACAAAAGAGACCGTTTACTTTCCGGTTAATATTCTTACCAACATCTATGTGAGCAACGGCATGGCCGCGGGCAACACGCCCGCCGAGTGCCGGGCGCAGGCCTTGGCGGAAATCATGGAACGCCACGTTAAAAACGATGTGATCGCCCATGGAATCTGCCTGCCGACGGTGCCGCAATCCGTGATTGATCGCTACCCCCGCATCCAGCGGGATATCGAAGAGCTCCGAGAGCATGGCTTCCCTATCCTTATTAAAGATGCCTCGCTGGGCGGAAAATTCCCTGTTATATGCGTCCTGCTGCTCAATCCAGAGAAGGGCGGCTGTTATGCTTCCTTTGGAGCAAGCTGCCGGTTTGAAGTCGCACTCGAACGGACGGTAACCGAATTATTGCAAGGACGCGGACTGGATCAACTAGACCTCTTTGACCGTCCCTCCCACGATGAGGAATCCGTCGCCGATCCCCTGAATCTGGAGAGTCATTTTATCGACTCCGTGGGGCTTCTTTCGTGGAAAATGTTCGGCGACACTCCGGACTATGAATTCAACGACTGGGATTTTCAGGGATCTACCGCCGAGGAATACGCGCGGCTGAAAGCCATCATCAGCGACTGTGGATACGAAGCGTACTGCGCCGAATACCCGCATTGCGGAATCTACACCTGCCGTATTCTCGTGCCCGGAATGTCGGACATCTATCCCGTCGACGATCTGATCTGGAGCAATAAGATTTCCGGAGCTTCCCTGCGCCCGATGCTGCTCAAACTCCCCACCATGACCCCCGTTGAATGGACCGCTTTCGCGGAACATCTGAACGAACTGGGTCTGAGCGATCAGCTATTTGTTTCCGATGCCATTGGAGTTATCTTCGACGAGGGAACCGTTTGGCATTCCCTGCGAATTGGAGAGCTCAAAGCCATGCTTGCCTTGGCAACTGGAGATCTCGAAGGCGCCGCCCAGTGGTGTGGCTGGTGTCACCGCTTTGGATTCCTTCCCGACACGCGACAGACGTTGTACCGGGCCATTCACGAACTGCTGGAGTTTAAATTAGCGGGCGATGACCCGGCCGACTATCACACCACTCTCCGCCTCTTTTTTGATCGTCAGACGCTGGCCGATGCCACAGACCTTATAAAAGGAAAACGCACCTTTTCGGCCTCAACTTTGCCGATAGCTGGGAGACTATTTCGCCCGCGCATCAGCGCTTCCTTCAGATTTATGAACGGCTTCATCCGCTCAAATCGCAGGCTCAACCCGAGGTTTAAAAACGGGGCATCGCGCATTTCTATCCATTGCAAAGTGGAATTCATCGCACAAGCCCAACCCAAACGGAGCAGGATGCTCCGTCTACGAGCGCGGCTCGCGAAACGTGGCTGAAAACCGCTTTCCGTAGATGCGGCTTCTAGCCGCATTGGATTGGGCAAAGCGTGTTGATTCAGCCTGTGCGAGCAAAGGGATCGGTCAACGTCTAGTGCTCATCCCTAACGCGGTAACCGCTACCAATTCGAACGCGTCGGCTACTTCTGCGCCGACCTCGATCACACGCCGAAATCCCCGCACCCTAACCCTCCACGCACTTAGTATTCCTGATAGACGGCATGGCCGGCGGCAACGAGGGCGTCATTGATGTTGATCCAGCATTCATCCTGCTGAATCCAGATTTCAGCGAGGTAGCGTCCATATTTTCCACGCCGATCCTTGACGCTTTCAATGATGATTTCCTGCCCGTCGATGAGCCCGCGCAGGAAATCGCGCGACGCCGTGCCGAGCACCTTATCGTCTCCCGTCATTTCGGGGGCGTTGATGCGCACGAGCCGCAGCTTTTCGTTGCGGATCCAAATGCCGAGGCCGAGGTCGATATCCACGCGGCAGGTGTCGCCGTCATACACGGATTGGACGGCGGCGTTGTAGTGGAAGAGTTCGGCGTCCTTGGAGATGAGGTTCAGCTTTTTCCCGAGGGCATCGACATAGCTTTCGAGCGTCTTGATCCGAAAGTCGGAATCGCCACTCTCAAGATGGCTGACCGTCGTCTGCGTGAGACCCGATTTCTGGGCAACTTCATCTTGCGAAAGCCCCGCCTTGCGCCGCTCCAGCTTTAACAATGGCCCAATTTTTTGCCTATTTTCAACGCCCATGACCCGCTCCTTTTCATATAGTATAATATATATTTACCGCTATCTATTCCCATTTATAGATAATTTAATATACTATTCTATATGATATTTCAATGGCTATTTTTTGAAGTTTTAAGATTTTGCAGAGACACCATAAACAAAGAAGTCGGAGGAAAAACCCCCCCAATGAAAAAAAGGCAATTGACCGAGTCGTGCTGGAAAAACATCGCCTCCTTGGCTCCGGCGGCTGTATGCTTGTTTTATATCTAGGGAGTGAACCATATGAAAAAAAGCGGTGCAGTTCATGAAAAAGCGGAGGCCTATGGAATCGATGTTTCGTTGATCCGCGCCAACCTGCGCCTTACGCCAACCCAGCGTCTGCGCCAACATGATCGATCGCTCGCCACCCTCAAAAAACTACGCACCGCCATGGAGAAAAAGCATGGATGACCTGATTACCGCAAAAAAAGCGATGGGTCGCCCAAAAGATCTCCAAACCATCCAGCAACTGGAAGTCATCCAGCGGGAGCGCGAAGAAACGTAGCAGCGGCAGATACCTGTCTGCCGTGCCGAGCGTGCACAACGGAGCAGGATGCTCCGTCTACATTCCACACCATGAGCGGCAATACATACCGCAAGCTTGACGAACCCGCGCACTTTTAAGATTCTTTCCTTCTCAATCTCAACAACAGGAAACATCCATTTATGACCACATTCGACCCCGTTCCGTTTACATCGAAAGACCTGAACATTTCCGCGCGGCAGGTCGCGGCCGTTGCGATGCTGTTCGCTGAGGGCAACACCGTCCCGTTTATTGCCCGCTACCG
>JAOZSZ010000346.1 GCA_029939385.1 Pontiella sp.
AAAGGGGTGCATATTGGGCGTATCGTAAAGATTCATCTGAATGATTCTGGGCTTTACCAATATGCAGAAATTGCGCCCCGAGCCACCGTGAGCTTGCTTGACTATGTCTTTGTGGTTTCAACCCCTCCTCTGAAGGAGTCGCCATGAAGAAGAAGGTTCTTATGATCGGCGGAATTACCCTCGGTGCGCTGGTTCAGCTTTTTCTTCCCGCCTGGCCTATTTTTGGTGGAATCAAGCCGCCCGTTCTCGCAGCATTTGCGCTCTATTATGCATTACATCGCTCGCCTCGGGGCATGTGGATTGCCGTTTTCTGGGCGGCCTTGCTACACGATGGACTAGATCTGGGGCATTTTGGACCGGCCCTTATTGGGTTCCCGATTCTTGGGGTTTTGGCACATCGTGTGCGGCATGAAATTTTTGTTGATGGGGTCGTAACGCAGATGATTTTTGGAGCACTAGGCGGAATGATGGCCATGTGTATTACCATTTTAATTTATACGCTCAGCGGGCAACGGCCCTTCCATTTTGGTTATATGTTGTTACGGATCGCGGGCTCCGGATTCCTCGGGATGCTGAGCTTACCGTTGGTTTCGTTGACCATGAATAAACTCGAAGCAGCCTTCCCGAAACGCAAAGGGTACGGGTGGCAATGAAGGTGCGCCGTCAAAAAAAGGAAAGCCTGCTCGTTATTTGGATAGTTGGCGGCCTGATGCTACTAGGCATGGGCGTATTGGTTTCTGAACTATGGAAGCTTCAAGTACCGCGTCAGAGTGGCTTCGAGGAAGTCTTCCGCAATCAGAGCGTTCGGCGCGTTCGCCTGCCCGCCGTGCGCGGAAAAATTTATGATTCAAAAGGGGTTTGTCTGGCCGATAGTGTTCCCAATTATTGCATCGCCATCTATACCGAGGAGCTACGCGCTCCGCGCTCTGCGGTGGCTAATACCTTGGAGCTACTGCATGAAATTTGGGTGCGGGTGGGGGTAGATGTTGAACCGGATATTTCCTATCGCGACATTCGGAAGCATCTTGAACTCACGCCCAACGAGCCGCTGGTCGCTTGGAAAAACCTCGACGACCAAACGCTAGCCAAGTGGAGGCGGGCGTTCGAGGAGTGGACGGCTCCCCCAAAAGGGTCGCGCAGGAGGAAGAAAATCGCGGGGCTGGATTTGGGTAAGCCA
>JAOZSZ010000347.1 GCA_029939385.1 Pontiella sp.
AGAGTTCGACTCCATTCGGGTGCACCACTCTTTTACGATCAGGAATGCCTCGGAAAGGGGCATTCCTTTTTGTTTCTCTAGGGTTTTTGTGTTTTGTGAAGGCTCTGCGGTTTCTGCCATTCGAACTTTGCGAAAAACCCATTTTTTAGATATAACGGTTATATGGATCTGGCCGACACCAAGAAACAAATCAAGGTTCTCTTTTTTGGGCGAGTTCAAGGGGTTGGTTTTCGCTATAGAGTCTGTCGTATTGCGGAATCAATGGCCGTGACAGGTCAGGTTCGCAACCGGTCGGAGGGTTCTGTTGAAGTCGTTGCCGAGGGGATCGAGCAAGAACTCGTTGACTTTCTTCATCGCATTCAAGAGGCTCAAATAGGTCGTTATATTACTAAGGAACAAGTGCGCTGGATGCCCGCAACAGGTCAGTATAATAAGTTTGGGATTTCGTTTGAATGAAATATGCAATTTTAGGTGATATTCATGCCAATCTGGAGGCGCTCAACGCGGTGCTGAAGGATGCAAAGGAACACGGCGTAACGCATTATGCCAGCACCGGCGATGTGGTGGGCTACAATGCAGATCCCAAGGCCTGCCTTCATACCCTTCGTAAACTAAAATGCGCCCTCGTTCAGGGCAATCACGACTACTATGCCGCCATCAACGAATCAATGGAGCTCTTTTCGCCTCTTGCACAAAAAAGTATTCGTTGGACCCGCAAGCATCTCTCTTTTTTCGAACGTAAATATCTCCGCAACCTTCCGATCATTATCGACATTGAAGACTTTACGGTCGTTCACAGTTCATTAAGCAACCCCCGTCAGTGGAATTATATTTTTAAACGAAAGGCGGCCGATGCCAGCTTCCGAAATCAATTTAACCCCGTCTGCTTCTTTGGACACACCCACGTTCCGCTGGCCTTTATTAAAGAGAAAACGCTAGAAAAGGGACTCTATGAAACCCTACATATTCGACCCGGGGCACACTATTTAATCAATGTGGGTAGCGTCGGCCAGCCCCGCGACCGCAACCCCAAAGCGGCCTACGCGATCTATGATTTAGAAGCACAGACCGTCACCCTGCGGCGGGTGGAATATGATATCGCCGCCACCCAGAAAAAAGTCCGCGCCGTCGGCCTTCCCTTCCGTAATGCGCTACGACTCGCCAACGGAAGATAAA
>JAOZSZ010000173.1 GCA_029939385.1 Pontiella sp.
GAAATTGCTAACAGGTATCCAGAGGCTTGTTTCGCCTTTGGTCTTCACCCGTGGTTCATTGGCGGGCGTTCTGACCAATGCTTCCAGACCCTGGAAGAGTTGCTGGCAACTTATCCACAGGCCTCGGTGGGGGAAATTGGCATCGATCACGCCATTGAAGATCGCGATGACGCGGATCAGGAAGCCGTTTTTCTCGCCCAGCTTGAAATGGCTCGTAAATTCGACCGCCCTGTCACGATTCATTGTCGTCAAGCCTGGGGTAGGCTGATTGAACTGCTTGATCAATTTGGCGAACTGCCGCGCGGGATGCTCATCCACTGCTTCGGTGGTTCCGCCGAGGTCGCTACCGAGTTGGTAAAGCGCGGAGCCTATATTTCCTTCTCCGGCTCTATCACCCGACCCAATGCCAAGAAGGCGGGGCCGGCCATCCGCGCCGTGCCCGACGATCGCATTTTGATCGAAACCGATGCGCCTGACCTTCTGCCGCATAACGTCGTAGACGGAGCATCTTGCTCCGTTCAGGAAGAACGAAAGAACGCCTTTTCCCCCCTTGAAAATCTAGAATCAACGCGCAAGCCCATCCCAACGGAGCAGGATGCTCCGTCTACAGTTTTAAACGAACCCGCCAACCTTCGTTTCGTCCTCGCCAAGGCGGCCGAGTTGCGTGGTGTTTCCGAGGAATCCCTCTCCGAGCTTACTTTTCAGAATGCGGAACGTTTCTTTAATTTTGATATGAAGTAATCATTCAAGTCATTGGCCCCCCGTCTCTGGATTAGGTCGGGCGGCCCGGCCATCCGTGCCGTGCCCGACGATCGCATTTTGATCGAAACCGATGCGCCTGACCTTCTGCCGTATAACGTCTACAGTTTTAAACGAACCCGCCAACCTTCGTTTCGTCCTCGCCAAGGCGGCCGAGTTGCGTGGTGTTTCCGAGGAATCCCTCTCCGAGCTTACTTTTCAGAATGCCGCGCGGTTTTTCAATGGGGAAGATCATGGGCGGGACATTGCGTCATGTATAGAGCGGTTTTTCTTTTTCTCATAACGGTTTCCGCGTAGATTGCGCGCCTTATGCAATCCTTAGAAACAGAGCCTCGCCCATTTGGTGGGTGGAGGGAGCTGATGCAACTGGCATGGCCGTTGATCATCAGTTCGGGGACGTTTGCTGTTTTGAACTTCTGTGACCGCCTTTTTCTTTCGTGGTACAACGAGGAGGCGTTTCGTGCTTCGCTTCCGGCAGGTATTTTATTCTTCACGTTGGTTTGTGGCTTTATGGCACTGGCAGGATTTACCAATACATTTGTGGCACAATTCTGGGGCGCGGGGGATCGGGAGGGATGTGCGCGAGCTACCGCGCAGGGTATTCTTTTTGCGCTGCTTTCCATTCCTTTGATTATGGGCCTTGTTCCTCTTGGCTTATGGATGTTGCGCATTAGTGGGCATGGGGCAGAGGTGCTGGCTCTCGAAGAGGAATATTTTAAAATTTTAATGTGGAGTGGCGGCGGAATGACGATGAGTTCCGCTCTGAGTAGCTTTTTTTCCGGACGGGGCAAGACGTTTGTCATCATGAATTGCAACATTGCGGCGAATGGGCTCAATATTTTGTTCAATTATATTTTCATTTTTGGAAAATGGGGTTTTCCTGAAATGGGTATTGCGGGGGCAGGGTGGGCAACGGTGATTGGGGCCTGGATGAGTCCTCTGCTCTTTGCCCTGCTCTATTTCTCTAAACCGGTTAACGCGGCGTTCGGAACGATCCGTAATCTTCGGTTCGATCGAAGACTCTTCTCTCGTATGATCCGCTTTGGTTTGCCCGCCGGAATCCATTGGTTCTTTGATGTGGCCGCCTTTACCATTTTTGTTTTACTCGTGGGTCGGATGGGACCCATTGCCCATATTGCCAGCAATATTGCGCTGAGTATTAATCTAATTGCCTTCATGCCGATGGTTGGGATGGGGATGGCGGCGGCGATTCTTGTGGGTCAATATTTGGGTCGAAAAGAACCGGAGAATGCGGAACGGATGGGCTGGTTGGCACTCAAGGTTGGGATTGGGTATATCTCTTTTATTGGGGTCACCTTCCTCGTTTTTCCCGAATTCTATATCAATATTTTTGAAGGCAACGCGGGGGGTTCGATTCCGTTTGATGAACTATTAAAGACCGTGCGTGTTTTGCTGGTGATGTTGGCGGTGTGGGGCATGGCTGACGCCACATCCATTATTCTTTCCGGTGCACTTAAGGGCGCGGGGGATACCCATTTCGTGATGTATTTTCAATCGAGCATTGCTTGGGGCTTTTTGGTAGTGGGTCAAATCTTGATTGTGGTTGTATTCAAGTTAGGGATCTATGTCAGTTGGGCGTGGACGCTGCTCTATATTATTATCCTGGGGGCGGGATTTTCTCTTCGCTTTCGTTCCGGACGATGGAAGGGCATTGATTTGCTCGACCGGCGTTCCGATGTCGGTGAGGATGATTAGGCTAAAAACCTTTTTTATTTCTATTTTAAAATCGGTGAAAAGGAAAATCCAATGGCTGAAAAAATTAAACTTCTTTATCTTTGCACGGGGAACTCTTGCCGGAGTCAGATGGCTGAGGGATGGACGCACGCGCTGAAGAGCGATGTGATTGAAGTCTACTCTGCCGGCCTTGAGACCCATGGGCTTAATCCTAATGCGGTTAAGGTTATGGCTGAGGCGGGGGTTGATATCTCTCTCCAGCAGTCGCAACATTTGGATGAGTTTATGGATCTTGATCTTGATTATGTTGTGACGGTTTGTGACCACGCCCATGAAACGTGTCCCCTTTTCCCCGGCACGGCCAAGGTGATTCACTACAGCTTTGACGACCCACCCAAACTATCTTCTCCGGATGCGCCGGAGGCCATTAAATTGGATGGTTTCCGACGTGTTCGAGACGAAATTAAGGCGTTCGTTGAAACCCTTCCCCTTTCGCTCAATAATAAATTTTCTCATTAAAGCGGCATAAAAAAACTCCGAGCAGAATTGCTCGGAGTGATTAAGAGAAGCCTTATTGACTATTTCTTTGGGGTCTCTTTCTCAACGACTTTTTCTTTTCCGCATTGCTTGCAGGCCTTGTATCCCGCCTCTTTTGCTTCAGCTTCTGAATTAAACTCAACCGTGGAGCCTTTGGCCGCATAATGCTGGCAGGTGGGTTTATGATATACCTTACTCTTTGGGTTGCCCTTAATCGCAACACCTTCACTTGCAAAGGTCATGGATGCGCAGACCAATGCCGCAGCCAATAAAGTTTTTAATCCCATTCTTCTTTTCATTCCCTCTCTCCTTTGGTTAACGAGTGGCCTTTTGGCCTCTCAGACATGAGGGAATAATATAACTTAAATAAGTAAAAGAAATAATATATTAAAAAAATAAGAATAGTAAAAAACGCTAGTTTTAAGAGGCTAAGGGCAGGGTAGATTAGAATAGAAACGGGGATTCATGTGAATAAAATCACCATCACTTTATCTTATCGCGCATTCTAGAAGATCTCGGAATTAAACCTTTTCAATGATGGCGGCGCCAAAGGTAAATCCACCACCAAAGGCCGTAAGGCCAACAAGGGCATCGGGCGCCGTTTCGGGCATAAGTTCGGTCAGCGCAATGGGGATCGTATTCGACGAGGTATTGCCATATTTCCGAATGTGGTTAAACATTTTTTCCGGGGGGCATTTAATCGTTTTTCGGATGGCATCGATAATGCGTTCGTTGGCCTGGTGCGGAACAATCTTCTGTAGATCTTCAACGGTGATGCTGCGTTCTTTACAGGCGTTGTCGAGCATATCAATCATCTTGCGAACCGCGAGTTTGAAAA
>JAOZSZ010000348.1 GCA_029939385.1 Pontiella sp.
GTTCGAGGTGGCGAGTGACTTTTTCGACCTTGCGGGTGAGCGCGTTGTAGGGGAGTAGCGCAACGATGGCGATGGCTAGACCTGCCGCGGTGGTGATGAGTGCTTGGGCGATGCCGCCGGTGACGGCTTTGGGGTCTTCGAGGCCCGCCGCGCCGAGTAGGTCGAAGGAGATAATAATTCCCGCAACGGTGCCGAGAATTCCGAGTAGGGGCGAGAGGGTGATGATGGTATCGAGCACGGAGAGGCCGCGCTTCATCTTTTCGATTTCCTGCATGGCCGCGGCTTCGAGCGATTGGGTCAGACCATAGTTGCGGTGCAACAGCCCGGCGGTAAGGATGTGGCAGACGAGGCACGGGGTGGATTCGCCCTCCTCGATGGCCGTGTCGAAGTCGCCCTCTTCGGTGAGGGTAAAGATGCGATTGATCCGCTTCTGATCTTTGCGAATAGAGACCCCCGTCCAAAATAGTAGGCGCTCGAATGCCACGGCAAGGGCCACCACCGAGCAGGCCAGCAAGGGCCACATCACGGGGCCCCCTTTCATCATTAATTCGTACATATTCATCCTTCTTGCGATCGTTGAAACGCACAACATAGGTTTTTTTACAAAGCATGGGAAGCGTGTTCCCTGAAATGAAAAGTATTCACCGTTGACAGTTTTGAGAACAGAACATAGTTTCCTGTTTTTGAAGAACCTGATGGAAGCCGGTGGGAATCCGGCGCTGTAGCGCAACTGTAACGGGAGTATTCCCGAAGCCAGAACGTTCAGGCCTTCAAGATGTTGGACTCTTTCGCACTAAAGGAGGCTCAATGGCTAATGCCGTTCCGCCTTCGTTGGAACGGCTTTCTTTTTGTCGGCGGAAGAGGGTTTTAGTTAAAACACTAACGCCCGCGATCTACGGGCAAAAGGAATGAAAAATGAAGATAAAGAAGCAAGTACTCCTCGCGGCATGTATGGCCCTCATTAGCGTAACCTTCGCGGATACCGTGATCGACTTTAATGGCCTTTGGACGAGCGGGCAAAATGACTACGATATGCCATCAACAACGGGCACGTATGACTGGCAGCAACAGGGGATTGGGTTTTCACGTACCTTTACGGATTATGGAAGCGGATACACCGGATGGGACGGAATGACCTATTCGAGCGTGAACGACACGACGACC
>JAOZSZ010000174.1 GCA_029939385.1 Pontiella sp.
TGGCTTCCGTTTTTCTTATTTTTCTCTAGGGCTTCGTTGGCTCTGTGTGAAAAAACGGTTCTTCGTATATTTTTATGGAGGATGAGGACTTTTCGTAGTTTAGGGGTCTACAACGAGTGTTTGCAACGAATGTAGGAAAAGCAACGAATCAAATGGGCAGGAAATGTTGCAGCATCTCTGAAGCGGGGGATTAAACATGGGAAGAACACTGGCCAGCGCACACAGAATCCCTCATCGCAACGAGCCCAACATGCCGGAACATTCGTTGCTTTTCCTACATTCGTTGCCACTAAAATCTACGAAGAGCCAAAAAAACTCTACATATGAGGAAAGGGAGTTAAGTAAGGGGCTCTTCTTCACTTATATGCTGCTTAAAGATAAATGCGGCGTATTCTGTGGCGGTAAGCCCTATGGAGTCGGCCTGGGAGGTTAATTCATCGCTCTCCGCTAAAGAAAGCTCTATTTCAATGATCTGTGCGTTGTCTTTAATCTTCATGTTTATCCCCTTTTTTGCGGACTCGAAGTTGAGTTTAATACTTCCCGTTATAAAATATTTATCTCGGGGAAATAATCCTAAAAAACACCTTTTTAATCCCTCTTCACTCCTGCCGATTTACTGAATAATGGCACGGTAGAAGCCGAAGCTGTTTGTGACTTCAACAATCCAATTGGTGCTTTCTGAAAAGGGTGATGAAACGGTGCTCCATCCGTTGGAGGCCATGAGATCATTCCGATATTCTAAAACATAGTTTGTGCTGGCGGGGGTCTCAAAATTTGCAAATCCCATTACCGTTCCGTTGGAGGAGACTATAGACAAGATTAACTCTGCCGTTGACTCAAGAACCGTTAGATCAATTCCATCTAAACCCACGGTACTTGCTCCCGTGGTGTAAAATTCGATCTCTGCGTTGGCGGAGATCACTATATTAGTATCTAGATAGTCGCTGATCCTATTTGATAATTCTAAATCGGGGATCTCTACAACCTCTCCATCAAAGGATACCCATACCGATTCTCCTTCGGTAAATTGATTAAAGTCCAATCGATTGATCCGAACATCCTTACTAAATGAAAGAATTAACTTTTCTCCGGCATTGAGGGCATCGGTTGCATCGCTAATGTCATCGGTATTAATTCCAAGACTACCGGTTGTTACATTAACTTCCTGATTGGTTTCTCCTGAACGGGCAGAAATCACCAGATCGGCAATTTCAATGACATTAGTGGTTATTCCTTCCGTCCGCGCACCATCCAGAGAATCACCGGTGGTTATAGCGGAACCATTACCTTCCAAAACCATCATTTGCCCTTGTGCAACTCCAGCTATTAAAAGAGCCGCCCATCCTACTCGTATTGCCCTATTCATCTCCCTCTCCTTTTTAATTAAGACCCCGTAAGAAAACCCGAGCTTAACTTAAAAAGAAATAAGGATGTAAAGTTAAATATATTTATATTTAGTAACTTATACTAAATAATTGAAAGTCTGCGCCTTTAGCTTAAAGATAGCGTTGTTTAAAGTCTGCATAGGCACGGGTAATGCCTTCGTGCAACTCAATCTTGGGAGCCCAGCCCATGGCTAACAGACGAGAGGAATCCATTAATTTTCGGGGAGTGCCATCGGGTTTAGAGGTATCCCACTCAATTTCACCCTCGAAGCCGATCGCATCTTTAATGGTTTCAGCCAGCTCTTTAATACTGACTTCCCTACCCGATCCCACATTAATATGTGATTGCACGGTTCCCGATTCATCCTCGAAAGCCATCTCGGCATAGGTTCCATTTTTAAGCAGGAAAACACAGGCTTCGGCTAGATCATCGCTATAGAGAAATTCGCGTAACGGGGTTCCACTCCCCCAACAGGTTACCTTTTCTAATCCTTGCTCCTTCGCTTCATGAAATCTTCGAATAAAGGCGGGAAGAACGTGTGAATTTTCAGGGTGATAGTTATCACCTGGGCCATACATGTTGGTGGGCATGGCGGAAATAAAGTTAGTGCCATACTGCCGATTATAGGCATCGCATAACCGAATACCCGCAATCTTGGCAATAGCATAAGGTTCGTTGGTTGATTCCAACGGCCCTGTAAGCAAATGCTCTTCCTTCATGGGTTGGGGTGCTAGCTTGGGATAGATACAACTAGATCCGAGGAATAATAACTTTTTGACCCCATACTTATATGCCGAATGAATGACGTTCGCCTCGATCATTAGGTTTTCGTATAGGAACTGTGCGCGATAGGTACTATTGGCTACGATTCCTCCCACCTTGGCCGCAACGAGTATGACATATTCCGGCTTCTCTGCCGCAAAGAACTCATCCACCGCTTGCTGACTGATCAGGTCCAATTCATCGATCGACTTTCCGAGCAAGTTTGTATAACCATGCCGTTCAAGTGCCCGCCAGATTCCTCCACCAACAAGCCCTAAATGACCCGCTACATATATTTTGGCATCTTTAGGGATGCCTGAAGTTTGGAGTTTGGAGTTTGGAGTTTGAAGTTGATCTGACATATCTATTACTTCCTTAAAGATTTTATTAAAGCCGCCAACATGCGGCGAATTACAACAATTTCATTCAATAACAGTTCAATGTTAGAAGAAAAACCGAGTTTTACACTAATAATCAATTGAGTTTCAAGTTCAGCGATCGACCCATCGGCAATCCGAAGAAAATGAGTAAAATCTTTTGCATGATACCGAGCACTTCCCTCTGCAATATTTGAGGGAACACTAACCGCTGCTCTTCGCATCTGGTTGGTGAGACCGAATTTTTCACTCTCCGGAAATGAGGAGGAAATCCGATATACATCGGCCACAACAGCAAGTGACTTTTTCCATACCTCAAGATCTTTGTAATCACTCATGCACAACCCTATCCTCAAACTACAATCTTCCAACTTTAAAGTAGTTTTCCTAAAATCCAATCTCGTAATCCGGGTTATCGAGCAGGCGCAGGTCGCCGTCGGTCATAATTTTGACCAGTTCCGCGAACTTAACCTTAGGTTCCCAGCCGAGCTGACGCTTGGCTTTCGCTGGATCGCCGAGCAGTTGCTCAACTTCGCACGGACGGTAGTAGCGCTCATCCATTCGAATCACAATAGCACCGGTGGCTTTATTTTTACCAACCTCATCGACCCCTTCGCCTTCCCAATCGATTTCAATGTTTGCACAGATGAAGGATTTCTCGATGAATTCGCGGACGGTATGCATCTCATTGGTGGCCACCACATAATCGTCAGGAGTCTCCTGCTGAAGCATCATCCACATCATTTCAACGTAATCGGGTGCATAGCCCCAATCGCGCAAGGCATCGATATTACCCATATAAAGACACTGTTGTAGACCGCGCGAAATGCGGGCAACGGCCATGGTGATTTTACGCGTCACAAAGGTTTCGCCGCGACGAGGAGATTCATGATTAAAGAGAATTCCATTGCTGGCGTGTAGGTCGTAGGACTCGCGGTAGTTTTTGACGATCCAAAAGCCATACAGTTTGGCGACAGCATAAGGCGATCGCGGATAGAACGGAGTGGTTTCCGTTTGTGGAACCTCCATCACCTTTCCGTAAAGCTCGGAGGTTGATGCTTGATAGAAGCGAGAGTTTACCCCGGTTTCACGAATCGCATCGAGCAAACGAAGGACACCAATGGCATCGGCTTCGGCGGTATATTCTGGAACTTCAAAGGAAACCTGGACATGTGACTGTGCTGCCAAATTATAGATTTCAACGGGCTGAATTTTTTCAATCAAACGGTTTAGATTGCTGGAGTCTGTAAGGTCGCCATAATGAAGAATCATTTGGGCG
>JAOZSZ010000175.1 GCA_029939385.1 Pontiella sp.
ACTTTTTAAAAATTTATATGAGTTCAAAAACTAGTTATGGTAATAATAAAATCTATTAAATTATTTATTAAAAAATTTATAATTCTTACTTTTTATTATTAATAGTTTAGATAAATTGTTATAAGTGGTTTTTTAAAAATAATGCGCGAGAAGAATTGAATAAGATTTATTCACAAAAATATAGGATTCTAACCTTATTAGAATCCCATTTTTCACTCTATAATTAAAATAATAGGTGAATAAAAATAGATTTAAATTATCTCTAATTTACGCGAATTGGCATAATTACATAAAGAAAAGGAACATTTGATTTTATGACACCTGGACTCAACTCATCAGAGAGTTCCAGAAAAACCTCATCACTATCAAGATGCTTGAGTGGAGCCATCATAAAACCGGGATTAAATGCAATCGTAATATCTTTTCCTGAATATTTTACAGGAACACTTTCGTGTGCTTCACCAATTTCAGGAGAGGAAGTAAGTAGTTTTATCCGATTTTCAGTGATGATAACTTTTACTGACGCAGCTTGATCATCTAGCATTAACGACACACGACGTATAGCACTGAGTAAAGTTTCACGGTCGATTGCAATACGCTCTTCACATTGTGATGGAATCACTTGACGATAATTCGGATAAGTTCCATCAATGAGTTTAGATATTATAAAGATATTTCCAAATTCAAATGCAACTTGTGTTGCTGATGTTTTTATAGAGGCTTCACCTTCGTCTTCTAGTGTTTTTATTAGCTCAGTAATTGTTTTAGTTGGTACAACAATATCCAATTCAGCGTCATCAGGAATATCAATTTCCTGTTCCACAAGAGCAAGGCGACGGCCATCAGTACAAACAACCGTTAGTTTGTTATCGCGAAAGGCCATCAAGGAACCATTCAAAATCGCCCGAGATTCATCCGTAGAGGCCGCGTAAGAGGTTTTCTGGAGTATATCCCTTAATGTCCCTTGATTGAGCTGATAAGAGAAACTCTCTTCGAATGTGGGCATAGGAGGAAAATCATCCTTAGATAATCCTTCTAATTTAAAGTTAGCCGCACCAGAAGTGATTTCAGCGACATCGTTTTCACTAACAATAATATCAATCTGATGATTAGGAAGCTCACGACAAATACTAAAAAATCGCCGAGCAGGTAGGGTAGTGGCTCCGGATCGTTCAACATCTGCATCAAGACTGGTATATACACTGACCTCCATGTCGGTAGTCGTGAGAGTTAATTTCCCATCAGCTGCTTCGAGTAAAACATTTGAAAGAATCGGTAGAGTGGTTCTTTGCCCAACGATTGATTGCACTTTTTGTAGTGCTTCTAGAATCTGATCCTTCTCGATGCTAATCTTCATTAACAAGCCTCCTATTATATTAGTATATTCTATATATAAATTTACTATTATTATTAGTCTGTAAATAACTATTTAAAACCGTATATATTTTCTGTAACTCAGTCACCTGGAAAAGTTTAAAAATATTAATAACCCTGTGAATAAACTGGTTGTAAATCTATTTTTCTGTGAAGGCTATAGAGTTATTAAATCCATCATCAGAACTTAAACAAGTTATCCAGCTTTTATTAACAGGGAATAGATTATGGGTTGAGTATCTCTATTGTCAAAAGGAAATGAAATATTGGATAAATAAGATTTAATAAGCTAGGAAAATAGAAGAGAACAAAAAATTCTATTGCACCGTTTTAGCACAATTTTTATTCACCTTATCTTTAAGAATAGCGAGGGTCTGTTGTAGTGCGCGATCATCTTTTGCTTTTTTAGAAACCTGATCATTTGCATAAAGGATGGTGGCGTGGTTGCGGCCAAAGGCCTCTCCGATAACTGGGAAGGATTGTGAGGTCATATTGCGGGAAAGATGCATGGCAATCTGGCGAGGCCAAACAATATCTTTAGAGCGTTTTTTCCCGAGGATATCAGATTGTCTAAGTTCAAAATGTTCAGCAACTGTGCGTTGAATAATATCGACGTTAATTATGGCTTTAGATTCTTTATCGAGTAGATCTCGAAGTAATTCTTCGATTTTCTCTATATTCACATGCTGATTTGTAAGTGAAATATAGGTAGCGACACGAATAAGTGCTCCCTCTAGACTTCGGATATTTGAAGAAATGCGTTCCGCAAGATAATCGATCAATTCAAAATCAACTTTTAGATTTAGTAATTCTGCTTTTTTTCGCAAAATAGCGGTACGAGTTTCCACATCCGGCTTGCCAAGCTCTGTAACTAACCCCCATTCAAAGCGAGAAATAAGTCGAGGAGCCAGTCCAGCCATCTCGCTTGGGGTTCGGTCGGAAGTCAGAACAATCTGCTTGTGGCTTTCAAAAAGAATATTAAAAGTATGAAAAAATTCTTCCTGCAATTTTGCTTTTCCATCTAAAAACTGAATATCATCAATCATTAACATATCGATCTTCCGATATTTCTTACGAAAGGCTGAAACACTATTATTTTTAAGCGACTCAATATATTCATTCGTAAACGTTTCGCAGTTGATGTAGCAAATCTTTGCTTTCGGTTTTTTTGATATAATATGGTTACCGATTGCCTGCATGAGATGGGTTTTTCCAAGACCAACTCCGCCATAAAGAAATAATGGATTATAGGTTCGTGAAGGGGAATTGGCTGCGGCCATAGCTGCAGCATGAGCGAATTGGTTAGAGTCGCCGACGACGAAGGAATCAAAGGTATAATTTGGGTTTAGGTTATGTGCAGGTTTTTTATGGCCAAATCCAATACTTGGAAGAGAAAGGGAAGGGTGGGGTGCGGGTTCTGGAGTTTCTTTGATCGTTGCAAAGTGGCTGGAGTCGACCGTAAGTGTAATATCCATTTCTTTACCGCTTGCGATCAGCACGGCTTTACGGATCATAGGAAAATAGTTTTCCTCCAGCCAATCTTTATAGAAGTCATTAGCCACAGCGAGTCGCATATAGTTTTCTGATATTTCCAAACATTGGATAACTGCAATCCAGCGGTCATAAATATCACTAGAGAGAACCCCTTTGAGTTGCTTACACGCCTCATCCCAAATTGTATTATTTTTATTATCCATTTTTTCAAAAACCGTTCTTATAATAGAATTTTATAACTATTAACAAGTTATTAACAGGTAAGGGTTTCCTATTTTTATCCCCTAGATTTGTAAGGTATGAAAATGCGATTGAACGCTCAAGAGATTACAAAAAAAAAGAGCAAAAAAAATCAATTACCACTAAATATGGGACAAGCTCACTGTGACAACACAAGATAGCTTGTTGTAGGTTCAAAAAAATGAATACAAAAATGTAATAAAAACACAGGCAACTTTTGTAATATTAAAATAATGAGGGAGTTGTGCGCATACAGAGAAGTTAACAGGACTAATTTTTAAGAAAAAATCCATGAAGAATGATTAAAATATGAGGTATATGAGAAAATTTATGGCACTGAATCTTTTTTTCTTTATGAAATCAAAGGGAAATAATTTTTTAGTCATTTCTCCTAATAGAAAAAGGAAGAGCAGTAAGGGAATCTCCCCTTGGCAGCTCCGACAGGGTTTGGTCTTATTTAAAAATGAAGTAATACCTTTGTAAATCAAGTTGAGCCCCGCATTAAAAATCCCCATCTTAAATGTATATATGTGCCGATTGATTTTTCTTATGAGTTTGATCATTATGAGTGGCTACGGGTTAGAGCCCGCCTTGATATCCTAGAGCAGGAGCATTATTACCGTCGAGCCCACGTTATACGATCCCAGCCTCGGCGGCGTTCGAATTGAGAATGCCCATGTTGTTGCTGAAAAG
>JAOZSZ010000349.1 GCA_029939385.1 Pontiella sp.
GGAATCATAGGCACCTATGTCGTCACGCGACGAATCACCTATCTTGCAGGTGGGATTGCGCACTGCGTCCTTGGAGGAATGGGAGGAGCGCGCTACATGCAAGTGGTGCATGGATGGACCTTTTTCGACCCATTAGCCGGAGCAATCATTACGGCTCTCGCCGCCGCCTTCATTATTGGATGGGTCAATATCTATGCAAAGGAACGTATTGATACGGTCATTAGTGCTTTCTGGGGTATGGGTATGGCTACGGGTATTCTTTTTATTTCAAAAACTCCGGGCTATGCCGAAGATATGATGGCCTATTTATTTGGCAACATCTTGCTCGTTACTCAAAGTGATCTACTCATTATTGGAGGGCTCGATCTATTTATCGTGAGCACTGCACTTCTCTTTCATAAACAATTTGTTGCCGTTTGTTTCGATGAAGAGTTTGCCCGCCTACGCGGAATCAACGCCCAGTTTTTCTACTTTCTTTTGCTGGCACTCACCGCACTCACGGTGGTCTTGATGGTTTCTATTGTTGGAATTGTGATGGTTATCGTTCTTTTAACTCTTCCCGCCGCCCTCGCAGGGCGCTTTTGTAGTCGCATGGGATCTATGATGGCACTTGCGGCTGGAATCTGTGCTCTACTAACAACTACGGGACTCGCCTTTAGCTATCAACCCAATCTCCCCTCGGGGGCAACGATCATTATCCTAACCGGGGTGGTTTATTTAGTTACCATCATACTAAAGCGCCGCTAAATTCCTGTTTATGAGAAAATATATTACGGTATTTATAACGATTTAAAAAAAATCAGAGTAATCGTAAATGTTTTTCACCTATTCGGCAGAAATGGCATGTCATCTGCTACATATATAAGGATGAGCACAAAACATAAAATCCTTAGTCTTGTCGATATGGACATCGGCCTTTTTATTAGCTACGAATTAACCGCTAAATCACTAACAACCAAACTATTCCATATCTTCACGTTAAACACCATACCACTTAAGAAAGTGATGGATATTCGAGAAGCTAATCATACAGATATCACTCCGCTTAACAAAATTAACTGGTTCGATTTCTGCACGTCAAAACGTAGCCTTAGTCCGGTGTATACCTTACAAGCCAGTGAAACATCTCCGCGTATCTTTATGCGACTTGATCG
>JAOZSZ010000350.1 GCA_029939385.1 Pontiella sp.
TGAGACGTAATTCTCGATAGTTAGATTGAATTTTTTGCAGAAGCATTCGTTTAATGCGTTCAAGCTCAGGCATCCATCCCGGAAGATCAATATAGACATATAGCGTAAAATCTTTAATGAAACCCGGACTACTATGCTGGGCAATCTGCGCACCCACTAGCTTTGGCCAAGCCTTACGTAAAACAAGAATATTTTCGGATTCGGGTTGTTCCAAGCCCTTCAATATATCAGGAAGAAGATCGCTGAAACTACGAATATCTCGCTTTGGCGCAGGGGGCTTATTCAGATGGAAACGAACTTTATCTATATCCCATCGGGCAAAGTTTCGTTTACTTTTTCGAGGTTGTTCCATAACGTGCATTCAGCCATAAACTAGGATTGATTTGAATCCAAATTATCTCTTTAATCTCACTAAGGAAAGCAATCTATATCCTCTAACCTTTATTCCCGTCTATAAGGACTACCCTTGGGGCGGTTCTCGTATTCCAAAAACCTATCACCGCGACATGCCACCAGGAATTTATGCAGAATCGTGGGAAATTTCTGATCACGATGATGGCATGAGTATTGTCTCTAACGGGGCCTTCTCTGGCCAGACACTACGCAAACTAGTGCAAACCTATCCCATGGAGATCATGGGCACCAACGTATCGAAGAAAGATAAGTTTCCCTTATTAATCAAACTAATCGATTCTAAGCAAAAACTTAGCGTGCAGGTTCATCCGAACACTGAAGCTGCAATAACCTTCGGCGGTGAAGCTAAAACCGAAATGTGGTACCTACTAGGCGATGATCTAACACAGATCTATTGCGGCCTTAAAGAAGGCGTTACTCGGGAAAGTTTTATTCAAGCCATTCAGGATGAAACCAGCGGTGAAATGCTACAACCCGTTCAGGTAAAAAAAGATAGTGCTGTATTTGTGAAAGGAGGCAGCGTTCATGCCATTGATACAGATTGCCTAATCCTAGAGATCCAACAAAACTCAAACACCACCTATCGCATCTATGACTGGGGTCGAATGGGAAATGATGGAAAGCCGCGCGAATTACATTTAGATCAAGCGATTAAAGCAATCAACTGGAATAACTCCGAAAGCCCTCTTGTAGAGCCAACCCTATTGGTTGATACCGATACCTTCCAATGCATTGAAGT
>JAOZSZ010000351.1 GCA_029939385.1 Pontiella sp.
GCGGGACCTCTTCGCCGTTGGCTTCCATCTCTTTCACGATGGTTTCGAGGCCGGCCCCTTCGGAGATAAAGATGTTTACGTTGTCGACGTTGTCCATGACTTGCTTGAGGCGTTTGGCCTCGGCAGCGATGTCGATTCCCATTTCAGGAATAAAGATGGCGTGTACATCTTTGCGCTCTTTGGAGAGGCCAAGAGTGGGCAGGAAGTCGAGCTCTTCGAGGGTTTCGTGGTAGACCTTGGCGGTATAGGCGGTAAGCCAGCCGCAGCTGCGACCCATCACTTCGTGAATAATAAGCATGCGCGGATTGGCATTGTGTTCGGAGACGACGTTGGCGAAATATTTTGCACCTTCTTCCGCCGCAGTCCAGGCTCCGAGAGATTGCTGGATGGGGAAGACATCGTTGTCGATGGTCTTTGGAAGGCCAACAACGATAAGCTTGTAATCATTTTCGGCGAGATAGGCGGCGAGATCGGCGGCGGTGGTATTGGTGTCGTCGCCTCCGATGGTGTGAAGAACTTCAACGCCATCTTTGATGAGCTGGTTGGCCGCCACTTCAAGGGGGTTTTCGCCTTCTTTAACGAGGCCTCGTTTTTCGCAGTCTTTCACATTCGTGAGTTTCACCCGGCTGTTGCCGATGGGGCTTCCTCCGTGTTTGTATAGTGTGGTTGCCTTTTTCCGAATTTCATCGGTGATTTTAATGCTTTCCCCGAGTAGGAGTCCTTTGTAGCCGCTGATGTATGCAATGATTTCGGTTTCGGGGGATACCTCGGTGTAGCGCTCGATGAGGCGCCCAATTGCGGTGGAGAGGCATGGCGCGAGGCCGCCGGCAGTGAGTAGTGCAACTTTTTTGATGGCCATGGGGGCGATTCCTTTGGGTTAAAAGTGGATTGTAAAGCGCCATATAATGGGAAGCGGAGCGAAAAACGCAAGCGGGAATTAAGAGGGATTGATGGGGTATTGGATGAATAACGGCGCGGAGCGAGAGTATTTCTGGGGGGTAATATCGCAAGATATTTTGAGCCGTTCTGTCCCTTGAAAAAGGATTGGAGAGGCGTGGTTCTTTCTGGCATGATTCGCCCATTATGAAATTAGAAGCTTTTGAATCTCTTATTATTATTGCGGGGCGCGATGCGTATCCGTTGATGCTGGCG
>JAOZSZ010000016.1 GCA_029939385.1 Pontiella sp.
AATTATTGGGGTCGCTACAGGTGCGGTTAATAATGCAGCAATTGTTGATGGCGGGGTATGGACAATTTCTGGAGGTTCTCCGGTTTCGGGGGATTTAGTGATTGGATATGCGGGGTCCGATAATGAACTGACGATTAAGAAGGGTGGAGTGGTTCATAACGTAACGGGTTATGTCGGGCGCGTGGCCGGAGCGAGTAATAACACGGTGCTGGTGACGGGGGATGGCTCGGAGTGGAATAATAGTTCGATATTAAATATTGGTGGAGCAATTTCGAATAATAATGCGGTGACGGTGGAGTTTGGCGGCACTGTTTCCGCTTCGGATTTAGTGGTCGTTGAGGGGAACTATTTTAACTTAAATAATAGCGGAACGTTGGCTCTTTCTGGTGACTACAATGTTTTGCAGGATGAAGGCTTTAATTGGAACTCCGGCGGTCACTTAGCGGTAGGCGGTGAATTATCCGGCATGGCGGTGGAGACTAATCTTTTAGCGGGGGATTCTTTTTATCTTAACGGAGGACGGGATTTAACCCTTGATGGAGGACGCTGGATCAATGGGGGTAATTCTAATCTGGTGATCGGGCTTAATGGCGATTTTAGTACTTTGGTCCTTACG
Organism: Pontiella sp.; assembly: GCA_029939385.1. Taxonomy (GTDB): domain Bacteria; phylum Verrucomicrobiota; class Kiritimatiellia; order Kiritimatiellales; family Pontiellaceae; genus Pontiella. The sequence continues at coordinate 617 of JAOZSZ010000016.1, forward strand.
AATGGCGGAACAATGGGGAGTGCTGACGGCTATATTGGCTGGGGCTCGCTGGCGGATAATAACTCGGTGAGAGTCGAAGCAGGATCGGCTTGGACAAATAGTGGAAACCTGTATGTCGGGACGTGGCGTGATGCGAATACCAATCAGGTGGATGCCGGAAATAATAATAGTCTGATTGTGAAAAATGACGGTTGGGTTTTTGTGGGTGAGGGTCGGACCAATGGACCGAGCGGAGGGCTGGTGGTGGCTTCTACGAACGGGGCCGAACTGGTGATCGGCGGGAAAGGCTCAACGGTTGAAGTGGAGCAAGGTTTGTATGTCGGGATCGATAGCGGCGTCACAGGGTCAGTAACTGTTGCGAACGGCGGCTCCCTTTCCGTCGGGGATTTGCTGATTGCCACGAATAGTACTTTCGATCTTTTTGGATCACTAGCGACTGAGAGTGATTTTAATATCACCCAAGCTGGATTTTCTTGGTACGACGAAGCCCGCCTTTCCGTTGGAGGAGAGCTGACGGGTCTTGATACACTTGAAGGCACTAATCGTACGATTGAGATTGCTGGAGCCGGCGGAAGTTGGAGTGATTTCTTGGGTGTTACAGGCGTGAGCAACACGTTGGCGATCACGGATGCAGGACAAGTTTATAGCGATTCGGCCTTCATCGGGGCTTCGACTAATGACTTTGGTAATACGGTATTGGTAAGTGGAACCGGATCGGTGTGGAGGTTGACGGGAGATTTATTGGTGAACCCCAGTAACACGCTTGAGTTGGCTTCGGGTGGCCTTGTTTCGGTGGATGGAAACATGACCGTGAGCAATGCTACGGTTGCCGGAAGTGGAACCATCGAACTCAATAGTGCGGCCAGTCTGCTCTCTGTTTATGGAACCAATAGTTATCTTTCTTCTGAGGTGCTCTTTGATGGTAGCGGCGGGTCTGTTGCATTTACCGATAGTGAATTGATGGTAGATGGATCGCTCTCGAATCGGTTTGTTAATTTTAATCGGCTGTCCATGACCAACAGTCTGTTGGGCGGAACGGGTGTGGTGGATGTTTTTGCGAATATTGACTTATCGGGTGGACGAATTGCTCCTGTAGGAGAACTCACGCTCGGCGGGGGAGTCACTGCAGACGGAACCGTCCTTGAGATCAATACACTTGCGGATCAACTCCGCGTGATGGGCGCTTTTGATATTTCTACAATGGGCACGGCGATTACCATTCCCAATGGTCTGAACCCGGCATTATTCACCAATACCGTTTTGATTGCTGAAGGGAATGTTATCGGCGAGTTCGATGCGGATTCGGTTGAGTTTATCGAACATTATTTCCTCTATGATTTCGACTTTGATTATGGAACAACCAATGTTGATGTCGTGTCGGAAGTGGCGGTGGATGGAGAGATTGGTTCGTCGCTGGCCTATGCGGGCGTTCAGGGGATTCGCGCGGGCTTCAACGGAATGCAGAATGCCGCGTTTGTTCGGACGAAGCAACTGCGCCGCAATTCGGTGGCGACGGATCATGCCATCTCGCACGAGGTGTATCTTATGTCGCTCGATGATGCTCCGTCTGGCCCACAAGGTCCGGGCGATAAGAATACAATTTTTGGGATGCACTTTTGGGCGGAGCAGTTTAGCGGGCAGGGCGACTATGACGCCATGGGGAATTCCGATGGCTTTACGCTCAATAATAATGGCACGAGTTTTGGACTCGATCGTCTACTTGGTGATTCATTAGTGGTGGGCGTTAACTACACCTATGCGCGCAGTGCCATTTCGGCAACCGAAGGGGATAAGGTGGACACCGAAACCTATTGGTTGGGGCTTTATAGTGAATGGTTTAGCGCGAGTGATTATTATTTAGAAGGGCTGTTCGGCCTTGGATGGTCGGATTATAACACCGTACGGACCGATATAGGGTATGCGGGCGAAGCCGCGTTTGATGGCTCTGACTTGGGCGGGCATATTGAAGCGGGAAAATATTTCCACAGTCAACGTTGGGCCATAGCTCCCTATGCGGGGTTGAATTATCTTTGGATTAAATCGGATTCTTATACCGAAACCGAACGCTCCAGTGGCGGTAAACTTGAGGTAGATGCAGAGACCATTGCTTCGCTCGAATCGGCAATAGGAGTAAAACTAAGGAATCGTTTCGATACACAATCCGGACGTTTCCAAACCGTTGCTTATGTTGAGTGGGCCTATGACTTCCTCAATGAAGAAATTTCTTCCACACTCACTGAAAATGGAGTTTCGGTTGGAACCGCTCGTATCACACCCGGTGCAAGCTTGATTAATACGGGCGTCGGCCTTTCTTGGATCTGCACCGAATATCTCGAAGTCGGCCTCGGCTATGACGGCCGCTTTAATGAAAACTATGAAGAGCATATGGGCTCCATCATGCTCGATGTTCGCTTCTAGTGAGAAATGTAGCGGCGGTTCTTAGACCCGCTCTGCACCGGAACAGGAAGGTGCTTCTAAGAAGCACCGCTACAACTTTGGTGATGCCGTGGCAGTTCTTAGAACCGCTTTTTGTGGGTTGAATGTAGAAGTTTTAAAACCGGAGGTTGGGGGAATGCGATTGAAAACAAGTTGGGCCGTATGTGCTGTGTTGTTGTTTTTTATGAGTGAAGCAACGGCCTCCTTTTTTTCTGATTCGATTCGTTCGGTCGCGGCCGCTTTTTCGGAGCGACGGGCAACGGATCAGGCACCAACGTGTACGCTGTCGGCCGACGAGGCTCTTGTGCGAACCATCGAACTGCTCAGCGCCGGGCGGCAGGCCGAAGCCGAGGGCCTGATTAAATCCGCCGTAAAAACCTATCGCGACGACATCCGCATCCTCTTCGCTAAAGCTGTTATTGATCGCTCGCGATGGTGCAATAAAGATGCCGCGCAGGTTTGGTTTGCCATGGCGAGGAAGGCGCAGGAAAACGAATCACTTTCTCGGGCAGCATGGTTGTCGATGCAGCTCGACCAGTACAAAGACGTCGAGAAAAATATGGCCGAGCTCATCCGCCTCTCCGACGAGCACCCCGACGAAATCTTCCTTCTCTGGATCGGTGCCATTCAGTGCCGAGAGCAGAGCAAAAGAGTAAGGGTGTCTCCCAATATGAAGCAAGATATGGCGGAGTTGGGTCGACAGCGCTACGAAAAGTTGCTGAAGAAGTTTCGGCTCGGACCCGTCATGGTGCACCAGACCTATGCCAATATTCTGGCGGAGACGCTGAAAGACTATGAGCCGGCCTTGGAGCACCGGATACTGGCCGTTTCAATGGAGGCAAACAGTTGGTCGCTTTATGGGATGGGGAATACGCTCGTTTCTATGGGGAAGAATGAATGGGGTTGCGCGGTTTTGGCGCGAGTGGTGCGACGGAACCCCTATGACGCTAAGTATGTAAACCGTTTAGGGGATGCCTTATATAATATGGCGCGATATGACGAGGCTTTGGAAAAATATTATACATCCGTTAAACTGAAACCTCGGGAAGGATACTTGTGGGAAGATTTGGGAGATTGCTTGAATAAGCTGGGAAAGAAAAAGGAGATGTTCAAGGCCTACCAACGAGCTGTGGAGCTTCGATATGATGGAGCGCTTGGGGATTTGGGGTGGTGCTACCACTATGGTCATGGCGTAGAAAAAAATGGGCAAAAGGCCTTTGAACTGTATTGGCTTTATGCGGATAAAACCGACTCTATTTTTGCCCGCTATAAATTGGGAGATTGTTATTCTGAGGGGATTGGTGTGGAAAAAGATCTCTTAAAGGCAAGAGAGTACTATGAAGAGGCTGTAGCGCTAAATCCCAAACATACAGAGGCATTAAATTTATTAGCTTGGGATTTGGCCACCTCCAAAGATGAATCGTTGCATGATTATCCCCGGGCGGTTGAGTTGGCGAAACGTTCTATCGCACTGGATGAAAATAACTACAATCTCGACACGCTGGCCGTCGCTTATCTTAAAAATAAACAGTTCGACGAGGCGGTGCAGACGGTGGAGCGGATCATTGCGTATTGGCAATCCCAGCATCCAGGAAATCCCGTTCCGGCGGGCCGTTTGAAGCGGCTGGAGCGATATAAAAAGTTTCAGCAAGACGCCGAGGGCTCCCTATAATGCTCTCTTTTGCTTGTTTATGTGTATTGCTGGGGCTGGGCTATTGGGTTCGGCGGAGGGTGGTGCTTTTGCAAAAGCTATTCCTTCCTGCCAGCGTGATTGCCGGATTGTTGGGACTGCTTATTTTTCAACTGGCAAAGGAGACCGGCCATCCCGTTCCGGCTCTGGTTTCTCTCGGGTGGAGCAATCTTCCCGGTCAGCTCATCAATATTGTCTTCGCCTGCCTGTTTCTCGGCACGGCGCTGCCGCCAGTTTCTAAGGTTTGGAAGAGCGCCAGCCGTCAGTTGGCTTATGGGCAAATCGTGGCGTGGGGGCAATATGCAATAGGATGTACCCTTGTCCTTCTTTTACTGGGTCCAATTTTTGACCTTCCGGATGTTTTTGCGGGGATTATGCCGGTTGGTTTCGAGGGCGGACATGGTACGGCGGGCGGTATGGGGCCAGTATTCGATCGTCTGGGCTATCCCGAGTTGAAGGACTTTGCTCTCGCCAGCGCCACGGGCGGAATTATGGGAGCCATCATTGTGGGCATGGGCCTAGTCAACTGGGCGGTGCGTAAGGGCTATGTCGAAAAGAAAAGGGAGCCTCGATTTGATGCCGAGGATTTGACCGGAATTATTCCCATGAATCACCGGCCTATGGCGGGGAAACTTACGGTATCCTCCGATGTTATCGAATCATTTTCGCTTCATCTCGTATTCGTTGGTGCGGCCATTCTGCTCGGTTGGTTGATGAAGCAAGGGCTGCTGCTCTTCGCAGAACGATTGCCGGAAGCGGGTGCGGATATAATGAAAAGCTTCCCGCTCTTTCCATTGTGTATGCTCGGCGGCGTGGCTGTTCAATGGCTGGCCGATCGGTTTGATAAGCACGAACACATGGACCATGGCCTGATGCTACGTATCCAGAACTGCGCCCTCGATTTTCTGGTGGTCGCCGCCATTGCCACCATCCGGCTTGATGTGGTGGCCAAGGGCTGGATTCCGCTCGTCGTTCTAATTGCCGCCGGAATCCTCTGGAATGTATTTTGCCTGACCGTCCTCGCCCGCCGCGCCTTTAAAGATGCCTGGTTCGAGCGCGGTATTGCCGAGATGGGACAGTCGATGGGGGTGACGGCTACGGGTTTGCTACTGCTCCGCGTGGTCGATCCTGATTATGAAACCGAAGCGGCCGAAGCGTTCGCAGCCAAACAACTTTTGCATGAACCTTTTATGGGCGGTGGCCTCTGGACCGGCGCGGCGATTCCATTGCTGGCTCTATGGGGCGGTTGGCCCGTTCTCGGAATTGCCCTTAGCGTTATGGCGATCTGGACGGTTGTTTTATTTATAATGAATAGAAAAGTAGCCATTCATTGAGTTGCAGATATTTAATTTTTAGATAAACTGAAAAGAAGTTATGAAAGAGATGCTCAAGAAGATCACAGAGAAGGTGTGGCTGGAGGGAGATCCCGCAAAGGATCGTACCGTCGGGCTGATTATCTTTGGCGCGATTGATATTTTAGTGGGTATTTTCTGTTTTTCGTTGGCCATGTTAATGTTGATCACGATTTCTGCAACGGGGCTACACGGAATGAAATCCATTCATTTTTGGATGTTAATGGTTTTCCTTTTCTATTTAACCGTTTGGTTCGTTGTGATGGGGTTGGGAAGTATCAAGGCGCGGCGTTGGGCAAGGGCCTTGCTTTTGGTGGGGGCGTGGGTCTCGATATTTTTTGGCACCCTTTCGTTAGCCCTCATTCTTCATGTGCTCCCTGAAATATTTAATCTAGTGATTGATTCTAATTTGATTTCTCCATCCTCTGGCATGGGGGCGCTCTCCGTTATTACCTTTATTCTTGTGGTGTTGCAGATTATTTTCCCCATGGTTGGCGTGGCCTTTTATGGTATGGAGAATGTAAAGAATACCTGTGAGCTAAAAAACCCAAAGCCAAGCTGGACCGACCATTGTCCGCTTCCGTTGCTTGCTATGAGTTTTATTTCGGGAATGGGTTGCTTCTCTATTCTTATTGCCGCCACCACAAATTATACCGTTTTTCTTTTCGGGCATGTGGTCAGTGGTTTTCAGGGGGGGCTCGTGATGCTCTTTATCTCTTTGGTCTGTGGGTATGTGGGTTGGGGGGCGTTCACTCGGAAAATGCACGCTTGGTGGGGGGCTTATCTTCTCGTTTTGCTGACTTCGGCCTCAATGATGCTCTCTTTTGCTGAGATAGAAATGTCCTCTTTGTATGTGCACATGGGCTATTCTGCTGAGCAGATACTCCTGCTTCGGGAAACCTATTGGGTGAGTTCCTCCGCATTAACTTTCATTAGTTGTTTATGGGGCATTATGGCCTGCATCTATCTCGGATGGGTGCGCGATTGCTTTCGCCCCCCCCAAGATGAGGCCGAAGTGAAGTCGTATCAACAGCGCAAGGCCGAGGAGGCGGAGGCCCATCCTTCCCCTTCAACTCCCCGCGTTCGTATGCGGCTCGATTAACCTTTTTAGATCAGAAAGTTTGGTCTTTTATTTTACACAAATTTGGATAGAACATACGATCTTTAGAAATTGAGCAAGCAGGAGTAGTTATGGCTAAAAAACATATTGGATTAGGGCGCGGACTTGATGTTCTTATTTCAGACGGAACCACCGCTAAAAAGAAAGCCACCTCTAGATCGGTAGCCGTTAGAGCGGCAGGGCCAGTGTCGGAAGTGGGGGTGCGAAAAGTCCCTGTAAGCAAAGTAAAGGCAAGTCCATGGCAACCCCGAAATCGATTTGATATAGACGCGCTTTCGGAGCTAAAGGAATCTGTTTTAGAACATGGAATTCTTCAGCCATTATTAGTGCGTGAAGTGGGGAGTAAATTTGAACTGATCGCAGGGGAGCGTCGCCTTCGTGCCGCCCAAATGGCTCTGCTTAAGAAAGTCCCCGTCATTGTAATCGAAGCCACCGATGAAAAGGCCCTTGAGATTGCGCTTATTGAAAACCTCCAGCGCGAAGACCTTAATCCTATCGAAGAAGCCGCAGGCTATGCTTTGCTTCAGGAAAAATTTAATCTAACGCAAGAAAATGTAGCAAAACAGGTGGGTAAAGCGCGCGCCTCGGTGGCCAATGCCTTACGCCTTTTGGAACTGCCGGATAGTATCCGTAAGGTGGTTGCCGAAGAGGTGCTTTCGGTCGGTCACGCTAAAGTGCTGTTATCAATAGAGAGCGTTAAGGAGCAAGAGTGGCTCGCCAAGCGAATCCTTAAGGAAGGGCTTTCTGTCCGAGCACTAGAAAAGCTGGTGAAGAAGCTTAATCGAATCCCCAAAAAATCGCGGGCCGAAAAGGCAGACCTTCCCAGCGACTATCTCCATACATTATCGGATGAGTTACATCAATATTTTGGAACTAGAGTGCGCATTACGCCTTCGAAAACACTAACTAATGGCCGAAAAGTAAAAGGATCTCTTGAGGTCGACTTTCATAATAATGAAGAGCTCGATCGCCTGCTAACGATCATGGGCTATTCGACCGAACTTTAATCATGAATGATTCGACCCCCACGCAACGCGAGATTTTGGCGAAGGAATATGACGCCATTCATAACCGTCTGTTTATTATTCAAATCATTTTGGTGGTTGCCTTGCTTGCCATCTACCAGTTTAGCGGAACGTCAGCCTTGCTTGCCAATGGGTTGGCCGCACGCTTTGGCGAAGGCCTTTGGTATGTCACCAATGCGGCGTACACTGCGGTTACCGTATTTGGGTTTGCGGCCTGTATGTTCCTGCTGTCTTACTACAGTGGTCATGTGCTTGAACGACACTATGAACTCTCGAATGAAACGTTTGGAGAATGGTTTGGCGACTTTGTTAAATCCTTATTGATCGATCTTGTATTAGCCACCGTTCTATTTTCCGTCATTTATGCCCTATTACGTTGGATGCCCAACTGGTGGTGGGTTTTCGCTACTATTTTTTATATTCTTTTTGCCGTCGTACTCTCCACCCTGATGCCCATTCTAATTATGCCGCTATTCCATAAATTCGAGCCCCTCGAAGAAGGGGATCTTACGGCGGCGGTACATACCATGATGAACGATGCAGGAATCAAGGTGGTGGGTGTTTATAAATGGGGATTGGAGGCCAAAACAAATACCGCGAATGCGGCTTTTACTGGAGTGGGGCGCACTAAGCGCATTATCTTGGGCGACACCTTGTTGTCGGGCTATTCTAAAGAGGAGATTTTGGCCATTTTAGCGCACGAAGTCGGGCACTATAAAAATCGTGATACGATACGGCTGATGCTGACGAGCTCCTTTCTTTCGCTCATCGGGTTTTTTGTTTCACATCTCGTTTTGACCCAACTTTCCGGGGCTCTTGGATTTGCTCATATTTTTGACATCGGAGCGGCGCCGCTTTTTATCTTTAGTCTCTTTGTTTTTTCGCTTGTCTCGATGCCCTTTGCCAATATGCATTCACGGCGGCGGGAGTTTGCGGCCGATGCTTACGCCGTTAAAAGGATTGGTTCATCCGAAGCATTAATTTCGGCCTTTGAAAAATTGGCCAATCAAAATCTCTCCAATAAGGAACCCTCAGCATGGGTTGAATTCCTTTTGCATAGTCACCCCTCTATTGCCCGACGGATCGAACGAATTCGCAAACAATAGAAAGATCGTTCAGAGCTATGGATAACCATTCCCATCATGACGGGCAGCCCCAAGGCGAAATCGGTTTCTTTTCTCGTGAAGCCGTTCGGGGAGTGCCCTGGATGATTCTGAGCAAGTTGGTGCTCTTCTTTGTTTATTTCGGTGTAAGCGTACTTACCGTCAACGGCCTTGGAAAAGAAAAGTTTGGGCTATACAGCTTGATGGTTAATATTTCCTCCTACTTGCTCGTCTTTTGTGGGTTAGGGATGGGTTCGGCGCTCATGCGTTATATTCCCGAATTGGCCACCCGCAAGAATCGCCGCGGACTGGCTTATTTGCTTTGGAAATCTGCCACGCTTCAGATTCTGGCAACGACGGCGATTACACTGCTTATTCTCTATTTTTCTGAGCCATTGCAACGGCTCTTTCATGCGGAACAGGTTGAGGGGTTCAGGTTTTACCTCATGTTGGCCTGTGGCTTAGTTGCTTTGCTTCTTCTTAAGGAGTTTGTTGCCATCGCATTTACCTCTGTTTTTAAAACTCGGATCGTTGCGCTTCTTTCTATTACCCAAGGGAGCTTGTGGTTGGGCCTGCTCTTTGTCTGGTTGCGGACTCGGCCTGAGGTCTCCACCGTTTTTTATGTGCAATTGTTCGCCACGGGCCTCGTCTACACGATTGGAGCCATCTTTCTTATTCGATTTATTTATCAATTACCTTGGCGCAAGAATGAATTTGGAATTGGTAAGCGCCGAGCGTTGACGTTTTCTGGCACAGCGATGCTGAGTGCAATTCTTAGAATAGTGATGTTTAAGTATTCTGAAATATTCTTTTTGGCCGCGGTAGGAGGAACGACTATTGCTGGAATATATGATCTTGGTTATAGCCTGCCATTCACAATGGTTACCTTCATTCCGCTGGCCTTACTCTCCTTATTTACCTCTGCATTTGCCGAAGCCTATGTGAAGGATCGCAACTGCCTTGCTCGTTTGATTACATCCTACTATAAACTACTCATTATGGTTTCGCTTCCCGTTGCGATACTCGGATCGTTCTTTGCTCCGGCGGCTTATCACATTATCTATAAGGGAGAGATGGATGAGGCCGGCCAGCTCGCGGCTGTATTCTGTATCGTATTATTATTACCTCTTCTTTCCATTCCGCTATCCATGGCACTTAAAGCGAAGGAAAAAGTACACAACATGCTCCCCATGATGTTATTTCAAATTCTGGTTAATCTTTTCCTCGATTGGCTTTTGATTGTACAGTTGCATTGGGGAATATGGGGCGGGGTTTGTGCGGTGGCAGGAACGTTCATTCTTACTGTTACTCCGCGGTTGATGGTGGCTCATCGCTTGATTGGTGGCATCTATTTCCCGATCAAGTTTTTTTTACGCATCGTATTTGCCCTGACCATGGAAGCCATTGCATTCTTTTGGATCACTCAACGTGTTCAGCTATTTGAACGTTTTGGCAACGAATGGATTAACATAGGACTGCTCTTCGCAGTGGGATTGGTTTATCTTTTTGTGTTTTGGTTGCTTATTCGCATTTTTCGCCTCGTTCGTCAGGTTGATATTGCCGATTTTCAGGCCTTAGGCATTGTTCGACTCAATAAATTTCTAGCGGGGGTGTTTGGGGTTTGATCGGTTCGGTGTGTTCCTAGAACGCATTCGTTTAAACTTCTCATCGGAAAGAATCTGCTAAGAAAAAGGGCAAGCCCTGGGCTTGCCCTGAATTATTTTCAAAGACTCGCCACTTTCATGGAAGTTGATCGGGTAGTGCTGGAGAGGGAACCCAGTTCCCATCACTATTTTTCGCAAAGGTAATTCGTAGTTCACGCACGGTTCCGTCATCAATAAAGCCAATGCGGAAGGTGATAGGCTCATGAGAAGGGCGGGCGGTATCGCGGCTTTCTGCGCTTATGACGCGTACGGCGGCATATTGACGATCGAAGATACGGATGGCGCGATCCGTATTGGGTCGAATCTTGAGTAGGGTAGGTTCGGCCTTCGGGTCGTCCATATTCTGGAGCGCGTTGTAGAACGGCGAGCTTGTAAGTTGTTCCCCGGCAGAAATTTTTTGCTCCATCACGACCATAAGGGGTTCGGATGCGCGCAGATCACCCAGCTCACCTAAAATCTCTGCGGCATGGCCGGCCACTAGAGGGTTGTCGGAAGAAAGAGCTGCAATGAGCGGGAATATGCAGGGAGAGCCTATTGAAATTAATTTATTCTTGGCGATCTGCTGGTTGGCTTCACCGCGAAAACGATCGGTTGCTTTCTTAACTATCGGCATTCCGTATGGGTCGAAATCCGGTTGCTTCGGTGGCGGTGCGGTGGTGTCGCCCAATAGATTAATGAGTAGTGGAATGGTTGCGCAGGTTAGTTTGAAGTCCGCGGCCGTGATCGCTCGGAAGGCATCTCGACCTTGTGATTGAAGATTGATCTCTAAAGAGCTGTTTAATTCGAAGTCGGGATTGAGTGCGGCAATTGCCGCCCATAGGTCAATGCGCCAAGAGGGTGCTCCGTTCCATGAGGATCGTTCATTAAACCATGAAAGTCCCTTGGGGCTTGCAACGTTGGCCGCCGCCGTCATTGCCTCGGTCGTGCAGCTTTCGCCGATGATTTCTAATACGCGGGAGGCATGCTGACGGAAATCAGCAATTTCGAGAGCGGAGGCTTCGAGCAAGGTATCAACGGCATCATTTCCCATTTGGGCTAACTGATGGACTATATCCATATTAAGGGAGGTCTTATTGTCGACCGATACCGTGGCAAGCTTGTACCAAATAATAAAGGGTTTCGTGGTTGGAATAGAATCTGTTTTTTTGAGTACAGAAATAACTCCTCGCCGAATATTTTCGGAGTTGTTTTTGAGGGCCTCCAGTACGAATGGAATACGGGGTGGTCCAAGGGTAACGAGCGAGTGGATCGCAGCTGAATGGATTGTGATTGTGTCCTCGGCCAAGGCTCCAATAAGACTCTGTATTGCAATCTCTCCCCCCGTATAAGCGAGTGCTTTGATGCAAGCGATGCGCAGTTTGACGGAGGAGGATTTGAGCAGAGTGGCTAGTGCCGCGCTGGCTTGTTCATTACCAATCTGCCCAAGCGCAGTTGCGGCGGCGTAGGCAACGCTTTCTTCGACATCATTAAGTGCCATGATTAGAGCTTCGATTGCCTTAGTGGATTTAAGGACTCCGAGCCCTGCGGCGGCAATGGCTCGTGCCTCGGCGGCCTCAAGCGTCAATGCAGAAATTAGATATGGGGTTGTGGAGTCGGAACCAATCGCAACCAAGGCTTTAATGGACGCAAGACGAACCTCGGCGGCGGAATCGTTGAAAAGCGTGGCGAGCGGATCGACAGAGGTTACAGCTTTTAATTCGCCAAGTGCTACTGCCGCACCTTTTCGAATTTCGAATTTCGGATCCTCAAGGGCCTTGATTAGCTTTTCAATATTTCCTTTAGCTTTCCATTT
>JAOZSZ010000176.1 GCA_029939385.1 Pontiella sp.
TGGCGGCCGATCTGACCATTCTTGAAGAAGGCTCCGAATTCGTGAAGCGATTCGGTGGCGATGGTGAACTTCCGCTCATCACGAGTTGTTGCCCATCGTGGACGGATTATATGGAAAAATTTGCGCCCGATTTTGTGAATAACTTTTCGACCGCAAAATCACCACAATCCATGCTCGGTTCCATGGCGAAGACCTACTATGCCGAAAAGGCAGAAATCGATCCGGCAACGATCACTATGATTTCTGTCATGCCTTGCACATCCAAGAAATATGAGATCACCCGCTCTGAAGAAATGTTTGCTTCGGGTTATCAGGATATCGACTACTCCATCACGACTCGCGAGCTGGCCCGAATGATTAAACAGGCCGGAATTGACTTTGTTAATCTTCCTGACTCTGATTGTGACACTATTCTGGGTCAGTATTCCGGAGCTGGAACCATCTTTGGTGTTACCGGCGGTGTGATGGAAGCGGCCCTGCGTACGGCCTACTATCTCATCACCAAGGAAGACCTCGAAATGGTTGAGTTTAACGCGGTTCGTGGGATGGAAGGTGTTAAGTCAGCAGAGATCGACATCAAAGGAACGAAGGTGCGTATCGCTGTCGCCCACCAAATGGGTAATGTGCAAGCGGTTATCGACCAAGTTCGCGAAGCCCGCGAGAATGGAGATGAACTACCCTACCACTTCATCGAAGTAATGGCCTGTCGCGGAGGATGTATCGGAGGCGGAGGACAACCCCACGGAGCAACCGACGAGATCCGCGCCCTTCGTACGCGAGGGATCTACACCGATGATGAAAAGAGTAAAGTACGTTGCTCACACCATAACTCGGAAATCACTCGGGTCTATGATGAATTCCTCGGCAAGCCACTCAGCCACAAAGCACATGAACTATTACACACCACCTATCAGCAGCGCCCACTCTACCAAAAATAAGCGTTGTCCTTATAATTAGAAAGCCGTCCCAGCATCTGGGGCGGTTTTTTTATGCAACCATCTTCTGTCGCTTAGCGTCTTGCTTTCTTAGAACATGCAATTAGACTGCATCAAATTGACAACCACAGGGTTATTTTTCCTATGAAATACAGAACTATTTTATTGTCAGTTCTCTCGATTCTCACTTTCGCCACTGTAGCACCTTATGCTAAAGGGGAAATCTCTGTTCCATCCAAGAAGCCAGAGCAACTTCACTCTTTCAAATTTGAAGGTTCTGACCTCGATATGGTTATGAGCCAATACTGTGAATGGACGGGGAAGATCTATCTTAAAAATGATGCAGTGAAAGCCACCATTTCGGTGAAAGCCAGCAAGTTGACCCAGCAAGAAAGCGTTAAGGTGATTGAAGCCATTCTGGCCATGAACAACATTGCCTTAGTTCCTATGGGTGATAAATACATTAAAGTTGTTCAGGCATCCCAGGCCGACTTAACCGGCCAAGGCCTTGCAATTAATATAGATCCAAAGACGGAATATGCGGGATCAGAGAAGTTTGTTACCCAAATTATCCAACTTAAGAATGTAGAAATTCAAGAGGTACAGGCGGCCGTTCAGCATGTAATGCATGCCTATGGGAAAATTATGGCCCTGCAACGCAGTAACAGCCTAATGCTCACTGATACCGAAGCCAATATTATGAGGGCCATAGAACTGATTGAATTTATCGACCAAGCTAGCGCAATCATCGAACCGCGGATTTACCAGATTCAATATGCAGATGCCTCAGCCATTGCTTCCAAACTCAACGAAATTATTACAGCCGCACAAGCGGATCAAAAAAAGACGCCATCCTCTGCGCCTACAGGAAACCCCTCTGCTCGCACCCCAGCGGGTGTCATTCGCGCACGAACAACGAGCACGAGGTCTTCGGCCCCGACCAAAGCCACTATCTCGCAAACAGAAAGTGCAAGCACCGTTATCATTCAGGGCACTGTTAAAGTAATGTCCGATGAACGCACCAACATTATCATTATCTTCTCCCAAGAGGAAAACTTCGTTTTCTTTGATAAAATCATCGAAGTCCTCGATGTTAAAGTCGAACCGGCCACCACCTTCGAAGTCGTTAATCTTGAATATGCCGATGCAGAAGAACTTTCATCAACCTTAAACGACCTTATTGGAGCCGCCACGAGTTCTTCATCCTCAGGAGCCTCTAGTTCTCGCACGAGTCGTTCCTCTTCACAAAGCGGAGCAACCGGCCGGGTTGCCCCCAAAGCCTCATCAACGAATAGTGCTGGAGATATTGAAAATCTCAGTAATCTTTCTGAAAATACAAAAATCCTGGCGGATAAACGCACGAACTCGATTCTACTCATGGGAGAGAAGAGTGACATCGCCGCCATTAAGAATGTGATTTCCACTTTAGATGTCATGCTCGAACAGGTCATGATCGAGGCGGCTATTTTCGAGGTTACATTGGGGGATGAATTAGAACACGGACTTCAATGGCTTTATGAATCTCAAGGCGGTAATAAAATTGGTTCTTGGGATGGTGTCGGCCTTGTAACGAATCCCGTAGGTAACGTTGCTTCTAGCGCATTAACCTACTACCAAGGCCTTTCCGGGATCGACTCTAAACTGGCTATTAAACTCGCCGCTAGCGACAGCAACGTCCGGCTACTCTCTACCCCCGTCATCATGACGACTGACAACACCGAAGCACGCTTGAGCGTCGGTGAACAGCGCCCCGTGGTTACTTCAACACAAAACTATGCAAATAGTTCAGGAACAAGTAGTTCAAGCTATGAATACAAAGATATTGGCATTCAACTCACGGTCACCCCGCGCATTAATCCGCAACGTATCGTGGTCATGGAAATCCAGCAGAAGGCCGATCAGGTCGGCGATGAAATTATGATTGATGGCAATCTGGTACCGGTGATCCTCAACCGCGAATTCGAGGCGCAAGTCTCGGTGCCTGACCGTGGAACAGTGGCTCTCGGCGGGTTGGTCAATACTGAGACGCGCGATAGTGTCTCGAAAATTCCAATTCTCGGCGACATCCCGCTCATCGGTCGCTACCTTTTTAGTAGTGTTAGTAAAAAGCAGCGGCAGACCGAGCTCATTGTCCTCCTAACCCCCTATGTCCTGACGAACAATGAAGAACTCCTAAAGGAAACAGAGCGCCGCTACGACAGCATCGATATGACCTCTTCGGATTGGCCGGAAAAGGGCTGGTCGGAAAGCACATTGCGTCTTCGCCCCAAACCGGAACAGGAAGAAGAAGCCCAAACCGAATAAAGCGTATGCAAGACATTCACTTTATCGGTATTGGTGGGGTCGGCATGAATGGCCTCGCCCAGCTTGCCGCCCGTTCCAACTATTCTGTTTCGGGATCGGATCGAGCCTATGATCCTGATACCCCAGTTTTCCAAGCCTTGGAAAAACTTGGTATTATCATCTTTCCGCAGGATGGATCAGGGATCACTGATGAAACAACACAGGTAATCTATAGCACGGCCATTGAATCAAATAATCCAGATATTCAACAATCCAATCAGCGAGGCATTCCTCTACTTCATCGTGCCGAATTCCTTAAAGAGCTGATTGGTGACGACAAACTGATTGCCGTGGCGGGCACCGCAGGAAAAACGACGACGACGGGATTGCTTGGATGGATTTTTGAGTGCTTGGGAAAAGATCCGTCCGTCTACAATGGCGCGGCCGTCTTAAACTGGAAAACACCCCATACCCTCGGGAATATTCGAAAGGGAAACTCCAACCTCTGGATCATCGAGGCCGATGAATC
>JAOZSZ010000352.1 GCA_029939385.1 Pontiella sp.
GCCTTATCCAGCGCGGCCGCCGATTCCACAAAACGATCAAGCTCCAAAAGAGCGAGTCCTTTCCCAAAATAAGCACGGGCTAACCCGTCAGAATCTATAGCCACATCAAGGTAAATTTGATACGCATCAACCGCGTCCTCAGTCCGTTTTGCGTGGAGTAATGCATCCGCTTTTTCAAGCTGAAGCTCGGCCGCAATAATTTCGTTCGGTGCTTCGGCCCGACACTCTTCAAGTCGTTTCAGTGCTCGGACGGTATCGCCATCGCGCAGAAGCATACGCGCAAGCAAGAGTTTTAGCGGAACACGCTGGTGAGCGTCGGGCGAAAGAGCAATGGCTTTACGAAGAGCCGCCATGGCTGCCGCACGATCATCGGCCTTCTCTTCCAGTGCGGCGAGATCAACGTAGGCATCGATCCGGAAAACGAGCGGAGCGGTGGAAGAAGCCGCCAATCCCGATAACAATGCGCGCGCCCGGTCAAAATTTTCGCGCGCCCCTTGGGTATAGAGTAGATGCGCCAACTTTAATTCAGCACGATGAGAGATCTTCGGGGAGTTTTCAGCAACCCACACTTCATAGATTGCAATCGCTTCAGGAATTCTTTTCTGAGCGGTATAAATTTCAGCGAGATCGAATTGGTTTTTAATCGCCTCATGGTGGTTAGGGAATTCCTTGGCAAACTGAAGATAAGTCGCTTCCGCTGTAGCCAGCTTTTCGGTCAACTGCTCAATATGCCCCCGGAGTCGGAGCGAAGAAGGTGCGTATAAACTTCCTGTCATACGGTCTTTGGATTCGGAAAACAGCTCTAATGCCACATCATATTGCTTGCGCTCGAAATAGGCCCGCGCTCGCCAATAGACAAAGCAGGGCTCTCCATTATACGACTGGAGCAACTCAATCATTTCAGAATATCGTTTTTGCCCCCACAATGCGTATGCCAAATACAGGGCGGCCTCGCGCGCCTGATCCTCCGCGGGGTTCGATCGCAATACTCCACGCGCTTGCTGCTCAGCGAGCACAAAAAAACCATCGTTCAACGATGCTTTTATATTGGGATAATAATTCCCCGAGGGACGGGGCATCATTTCTTCTGCAAACGATTGCGGCGCCATCGTCAGCATGAATAGTGATATTAAGA
>JAOZSZ010000177.1 GCA_029939385.1 Pontiella sp.
TAACGGTGCAGGGTTCGTAGCCCCCCACCTGAATGGCGTTGACCACATAGTCCGCCCCCTTGAGCGCCGCCTTCCGACGACTCGTCCCGAGATGCGACGTAATCTTGGCCCGTCCCTTGTTGATGCCCTCGTTCAACCGGTCGAGCAACAGGCGCGACTCCTTCAGCCGTTGCGCGTCAATATCGTAGAGCGCAATGTGCGCATCCTGCAACGCCTTCGACCGCATGCAGTCGCCCAGTACATTTTTTGCAAACACCGTGCTTCCCGCACCCATAAATGTAATTTTAGTCATCATATTTTATCCAACTGGAAGGATTTCGAGAGGTGTAGCTACCGGTGTGTTGGTCGAAAGAACATCCGAATTGATTTCGGTTGCGATCGGCAGGGTAGCTTCAAGAATGGTGTTCGTGACCGGCTGGGCTTCGTGGGCTTCCACCAGTAGCGGGATGGAAGAAGGGGCGAGGCCCGTCACATTAATCTCGCTCAGCTCAGCAGAAGACTCCTTCGTTTCCTCAATCGAGGCCCGACGGGGTGTAGACTCTGGATGCTCACCCACCAGCTTAAGAAAAGATTCATAAGCCCACGGCGTATACTTCGCCACTGTATTCGTCTTTAAGCCCATCGCACCACAGATTATAAGCACTTCAAAAACAATCAAAAGAGCCACAATAAAGACCGTGATACGTGCAATCGGATTAACCCGCCGTGTTTCTAATTTATTCATGGATAATTGGAGTAATGGAGGTCAGAGAAATTGTACATGCTTTTCTTGCGTTTGTTGTTCTTGACCCCCTTCGCGGGCTTGGGCATTCTCGCCAGTCTTATGAAAACAAACGACTATCGCGTAACAATGGACGTCCTTGCCAGCCTGTGCAAGCGACGGGGTTTTATCTTTCAAACATCTGAAATCTACGGAGGCATTAACGGCTTCTGGGACTACGGCCCTCTCGGCGTTGAGATGAAGCGTAATATTAAAGCCTGCTGGTGGAAATCGATGACCCAGCTACGCGAGGACATCGTAGGAATTGACACCTCCATCATCATGCACCCCCGTGTATGGGAAGCCTCCGGTCACATCGGAAACTTTAAAGATCCCATGCTCGACTGCCGCGAAACCAAAGGTCGATACAGAGCCGACCAAATCTTCGTGCTCAAACATAAGACCGATGCTGACGCCCTCATGTTTACCTTTCATGAAGATGCGCCCGCACCCGCAGAAAAGAAAATTAAGAAAATCGCCAAAGGCAAGGTCGATGATTACGAACAGGTCCCCCTGCTC
Organism: Pontiella sp.; assembly: GCA_029939385.1. GTDB lineage: Bacteria > Verrucomicrobiota > Kiritimatiellia > Kiritimatiellales > Pontiellaceae > Pontiella. The sequence goes on from JAOZSZ010000177.1 coordinate 1,280, forward strand.
GATATTCCACTCGATGCCTATAACCAACTCGTCGGCCCCGATACCAACGAACCCGGAACGCTCACCGAGCCTCGTGCATTCAACCTTATGTTTAAAACCCAAATCGGCCCCGTTGAAGAGAATGCCGATGTCGCCTATCTCCGCCCCGAAACCGCCCAAGGCATCTTTGCCCAATTTGGAAACGTCTGCTCCACCGTTCGTAACAAAATCCCCTTCGGAATTGCACAAATTGGAAAGGCCTTCCGAAACGAAATTAACCCCCGTAACTATACCTTTCGCTCCCGCGAATTTGAACAGATGGAGCTCGAATTCTTCATCAAGCCCGGCACCGATGCCGAGCAACACAAATACTGGGTCACAGAACGGCTCAACTGGTATGAAAAGATAGGCCTGCCCGAAGGCCGTATGCACCGCGATATTCACGAAGGCGACGCCCTCGCCCACTATGCCAGTGCCTGCACCGATATTATGTATGACTTCCCCTTCGGCACACAAGAGCTCGAAGGCATCGCCGCACGCGGCAACTTCGATCTCACCCAACACCAAGAAACCAGCGGAAAGAAACTCGAATACCACGACGAAGAAACCAAAGAAACCTATCTTCCACACGTCATCGAACCCTCCGCCGGCGTCGACCGCGTGGCCCTTGCACTCTTATGCGAAGCCTATCGCGAAGAATGGATCCCAAAAGGCGGCGGCGAAGTCCTTACCGCAGAAGTAGGAGCAAAACGAGCCCCCGAAGGCTACGAAGCCCGCATCGTCCTCGGCTTCGCTCCCTGTATTGCCCCCTACAAAGTGGCCATCCTTCCACTGCTCAAAAACAAAGAGCCCCTCGTCGAAAAAGCACGCGAACTCTACAAACAACTCTCCAAACGCTGGAAATGTTTCTACGACCAAACCGGAGCCATCGGCCGACGCTACCGTCGCCAAGACGAGATTGGAACACCCTTCTGTGTCACCATCGACTTCGATACCATCGAAAAAGACGACACCGTCACCATCCGCGACCGCGACACCATGGAGCAAATTCGACTCCCGATTGCCGAACTAGAAGCCTACATCGCCAACATCGTCGATTTCTAACCATTCCAACACGTCCTATTTTCATCCTCATTCATCTTTTAAGAAAAGGGATGATCACCCCAAGAATAGGTCATCAGAAAAGAGTGAATATTGACCTTGCCAACCCGAAGCCGTTTAACTATCTTCTGCTTCTCTTTTTTACGGCTGTGTAGCTCAGTTGGCAGAGCAGCGGAATCATAATCCGCTTGTCGGTGGTTCAAGTCCACTCACAGCCACCACTTTAAACCCCTAATTCTTAACGAGTTAGGGGTTTTCTTTTTTGTAACATCCCAAACAACACCCCAAGTCATAGTCTGTCGGCCTCTCAATAACTGTGTCACAATAAAACAGACAACAAAAACCAAGTATAAGAGCATTTCATCAACCCCGCCGAATACCATGCAATCCTACTTCAGTGGCCTATTAGTTTCTGATGAACCAGATTTTTGCTCCTCAAAACGTATCGAGCGGGCTTTGGGGCCGATTGCTCATCGTTCGAACAACGTGGGTATAAATCATTGTCGTCTCAACATTTTTATGACCCAGCAACTCCTGCACCTCACGAATATTTACCCCCTGCATCAGCAAATGAGTGGCAAAGCTATGGCGTAGAGTATGAACCGTGGCATGCTTAGAAATATCCGATAAACCAACCGCCTTGCGAAGCGTGCGCTGAATAACCTGTTCCCGAACATGATGACGACGAACCTTCCCGCTTTCCGAATCAACCGCCAGTTTTTCTGTAGGAAATGCATACTGCCATTTCCATTCCCGAGGTGCCTTCGGATACTTCCGCGCCAGCGCTCCGTGCAGCCAAACCGCCCCAAAACCTTTCTGCAAATCATCCTCGTGCAAAACCCGCACCTTTTCCAAATGAGCCATCAAATCACTCGCCAGCGAAGCGGGCAACATCGTCGCACGATCCTTATCGCCCTTCCCCGAACGAACCATCAGCATCTCATGACCAAAGTCAAAATCCTGCACCCGTAGTCGTGCCACCTCCGACACCCGAAGCCCCGCTCCATACGTCAACCTCAACAGCAATCCAAGTGTTCCATTCGTTTGCGACAACACCATCTGCACCTCCTCCATCGTCAATACCACCGGAAGCCTCGGCCCGCGCTTTGCTCGAACTGCGTTCATCTCCGGAATCTCCATTTTCAAGGTCTCCCGAAATAAAAAAAGAACCGAATTAAATGCCTGATTCTGGGTTGAAGCCGCAACCCTACGCTGAATCGCCAAATAGGAAAGCCACGCAATAATCGTATCAGGAGAGATCCACTCCAGTTTATGAAGCTTGGCATATCGAAAATAGCGCTGAACCCACTCCGTATAGGTTTTAAGCGTTCTTGGAGAATAATGACGTAACTTCAACAGCTTCCTT
>JAOZSZ010000178.1 GCA_029939385.1 Pontiella sp.
CTGCCAAGAAAGCTCCTGCTAAGAAAGCTCCTGCCAAGAAAGCTCCTGCTAAGAAAGCTCCTGCCAAGAAAGCTCCTGCTAAGAAGGCCCCAGCTAAAAAGGCTGTAGTCAAAAAAATGGCAACCAAGAAGTCGAAAGTCAGCAAGGAAAACGCGGAGAAAACGGCGACTCTTCCCATCATCAAACAAGCCGCATCACCGAATAAGAAAGCCCCCGTTAAAAAGAAAAAATCGGTTAAGAAGGTGGCCAAAAAGAAGACGACCAAGAAGACGACCAAGAAAGCTTCTTCCAAAAAGACTTCCACTAAAAAAGTGGCGGCAAAAAGCCTTAATATGATTGCGATTGAAGCATCGACTGCCGTCTCCTTGATGGATCGAGAGGAGCGGAATGATCGCATTAAAGAGTTAATGGCGCTGGCGTCTGATCATGGTTTCTTGACGTTTGAGGATATTAACGAGGCATTCCCAGAAGATATGGTTGTGGTGGAGGATATCGACAAGATTGTCGGGCTGCTCCAAAGCATGGAAATTGATATTATCCGTCAGGATGATGTTGAAGAATATCAAGCACGGATGGAAAAAGAACAGGCGGATAAGCAGAATGCGCGTAGTGATATGCTCGACGATCCGGTTCGTATGTATCTTAAACAGATGGGGCAGGTTCCGCTGTTGACCCGCGAGCAAGAAGTCGAAATTTCTAAGCGTATCGAAGAGGCTGAGATTGCTACCACAGGTATGTTTAATCGTCTGGGTTGCGCCACTGACGCCTACCTTGGCGTGATTGAGCGTCTGGAACTCGGCAAGGAGCGCTTTGACCGTATTGTTTCTGATAAGCACGTTGAATGCCGCGAGGACTATTTTAATGATCTCCCCAAAGTTCTTCGGGGCATTGACCGCAATGGAGAGTTAAAACTAAAATATTTCACCGACTATGTGAAGGCCAAGAAAGGAAGTGCTGAAGCAAAGAAGGCCATGAAAATGTTTGATAAAGCACAGGATCGCTTGACCGAATATTTCAAGCAACTGCACTTTAAGCAAAAAGCCATCGAAGATATTATTCCCGAAGTCGATAAGCAGAATAAAAAGATGCAAGCGTTGCTCGAAGAGATTGTCCGTCTCAAAAAGAGCCGTGCAAAAAGTGCCAATACCGACCTCCGCGCTGTTCGTAAGGAAATCCGTGAACTGGAATCCTATCTCCAGATGGAACAGGCCGAATTTGTTGTCATGTATAAGGAGCTACGCATTTGGCTTCGGAAAGGGCTAAAAGCTAAAACCGAGATGATCGAAGCCAACCTTCGCTTGGTTATTAGTATTGCTAAAAAATATACCAACCGCGGACTTTCTTTCCTCGATCTGATTCAGGAAGGCAACATGGGGCTGATGAAGGCGGTTGAAAAGTTTGAATATCGTCGCGGATATAAATTTAGTACTTATGCCACATGGTGGATTCGTCAAGCGATCACCCGCTCGATTGCCGACCAAGCGCGGACGATTCGTATTCTAGTGCACATGATTGAAACCATCAATAAGCTGATGCGGATTCAGAAACAGCTGCTTCAAGAATTTGGACGTGAAGCCACGCCGGACGAACTGGCCGATGAAATGGAACTGGCTGTTGATCGCGTTCGTGCCATCTTAAAAATTGCCCAACAACCTATTTCGTTACAAAGCCCAATTGGCGATAGTGATGACACTCACTTTGGTGACTTCATTGAAGATAAAGCCGCTGAAAAACCAGACGAAATGACCGCCTTTAGTTTGCTTAAAGAAAAGATTGGCGATGTGCTGACAACCTTGACCGAACGCGAACAGGAAGTGCTGACCTTGCGTTTTGGACTGGTGGATGGTTATCCCCGTACGCTAGAGGAAGTGGGACGTAAGTTTAACGTCACTCGCGAACGTATTCGCCAGATCGAAGCCAAGGCCTTGCGCAAGATGCGCCATCCTACCCGTATTCGCAAGCTAGAGGGCTTCCTCGACGGCGAATAACGAGGGTTGTTCCTTCGACTGTACTCGCATTCTAAATGCCACCTTTAAAAAGCCGCCGTATTCATTCGGCGGCTTTGGTGTTTTTGGGGGCAGAGCAGAAAGAGTGGAGTGCGGTGTGAACGCTAGAAACTTAAATCTCCGTAGATCCGCAGGTGATGATGTTCCTTCGCCGTGCGGTCGCTACGACTGTAGATTATGGTCTTTCGCTGGGGCTTCGGGCTTCCAGTACGGATTTATCCAAGATTAATCTGCAACTCCATACCGTCACTTTGCAGCCGCCGATCGCTGACACCCTTTCTCCGACTCCCGTGTTCGCCGCCCGCTACTACATTGCTGGCGGAACAATATAGCGGGAGATTGTGATCCCCTACGATGAACTGGTTCCGCAGGCAGGTGACGATCTCGGAAAAGAGTTACGAGCGTGGTGGTCATTCGATGGCAGTTTAAGTGGAGGGGGATTGTAGAGATACTTTTAGTGCATTAAGTGAAAAAATGATTTAGTATTTTTACTCTTTTTATATGCTGATTTCTGTTGTTTTACTTTTTTGGGGTTGTTCTAGTATTCCTTTTAGGAATTAAAAATGGGTTTAATTTATGAGCAATAAAATAAAAAAAAGATTCATGGGTTTTGGAATTGTGTTGGTATTGGCTTTAGTGGCAACGCCGATGGCATTTGCGGATACGGCTTGGACGGGTGCAACCAGTCTCGCAATCAGGGATGCGGGCAACTGGGATGCCGGACTTCCTACCGGTGGAAGTGTGGGGGCCGTAACGGATGCAGATGTGCAGCTTATAGGCGATAATGGGATGGCACTTGCTGGCTACAATGTGGTATTCGTCGGAACCTCGACGTTTACCAATAATTCTCCCACTAAAACTAATTTTATTTTAGAGAATGGGGCTATATTCACATTCACGGATACCAGTAGCGCGTTACTCGGATTGGGTCGCACGCCTGCGACACATCAGCTGGATATCCGGAGCGGCGGCTCATTTATCTGGAATTCATCAGGAACGATCTCGGGTATATTGGGCGTGCTCTGTACCGAGGAGATCCTTCAGGCTGCCGGCACAATTTCTGCCGATTATCTTCAGATAAACGTTGCCGGTACCTATACTCTTTCAGGAGGTACGTTAAATCTTTTAGAGCATGCGACGATTAACGGCGTGCTTGATTTCCTAACCACCGGAACGACTGGAATGGTTATGCTGGCTTCCGGAAATACGACGCAACTTGAAGACTATATCACGGCGGGTTCAATTACCCTCGATGGTGCGATGGCAACGCTTGCCGATTTCTCCATCACCGATGATGCTGGTGGCACTTCGATTACGGTCGCTGAAACCACCGCGCTGGGGCCTGATCCGATTGCATCATGGAACTTTTCCGACGGCGACCATGCGACCGACTCCGCTATTCTGATGGGAACCACCGTTGGCGCGATCACCGGATTTGGAAATAGTTCCAGTGATGCGATTGGATTGCCGGTGCATGATGTTCTAGGCGCTTCGGTCAATGGGAATAAAATAAGAATTGGTGCGGCCAGAATTGCAGATAAAAACGATGCCTTCATGCGCTTCACGGTTGCGGTCGATGCGGCCCACGTAATGGATCTTACCCAGATCTCTTTTGAGCAGGGAGCGGACCATCAATCTTCAACTTGGACTCCGAAGTTGACCCTTGATATCTATGTGGGAGGAAGTGCAACTCCC
>JAOZSZ010000179.1 GCA_029939385.1 Pontiella sp.
TGGCCGCATTGGTTGAAGCCGATAATACGACCGTATTCGTGGTGGCCGTCGGCGGGGCTAGATTGGTATAAACCGTCCACTCTGGAGCAATCAGGCTCTGAGCATACTCGAGTTCTTGTTGCGCAAGCTCACCGCCCTGCCATGTGACCTGCATTCCCGACGGCGTATTTTCCATCCCCATCATCTGGAGAACTGATGAAGGATCCAGCGGATGGGTATCGGCCGCATACTCTTCGAGATTGGACAATCCATCCCCGTCCGGATCAGCATCCGCACCGTCGTTCCCTTCTCCGCTCACAGGATCTAATCCCACAAGAGTTTCCCAATCATCAGGCAGGTTGTCGCCATCGCTATCGTTAATAATACGCTCCACAATGAGCCCGATATTATCGATCAAATGCATCCGGTTATCCGTTATCCAGTCTTTATCGGTTCTGAAAACCCAAGTGAACGTAATCGAGGTATCCGTTAGATTCTCCAGTCCAGAAAGAGTTGAAGTCACATGAGTCTGGGTCTCTCCGGCTGAAACTGCTCCATGTTCTACATGGCTGGAAGACGCGGTTCCCTGGGAAAGGATCAGGTCTGAATAAGGAAAAACGGCCGTCGATTCCACTAAAGAACAAAACCCTAGATCGGCCGCAAGGCTGTGTAATGAAACAGTGATCCCGGCCGCGATCGTTACCGTAAATGAAACCTGCGGTGAAGGAGGTACATTCTCCGCATTTATGACCAATTCCAGCCGATCATTTATCAGTTTAACTTCACGAACAAAGCTAGAATTCTCGAACGCTCCCGGAGTGACCGTTAAGTCGGAAACACTTACCCCTGAACCGAAGGTATTGGAATCCACCGGAACGGTAATGATCTCTTCGCTCGTCAGCTCTTCCACGGTATCAAAGTCCCAAAGAAATCTCCCTGAACGATCGGAGTTGAGCACTTGGATGGAGAGGGTCGCCACCAAGCTGTCATCGGTGCCATCATTTACTTTAAAGGTAAACTCATCGTCCCCCTCATAGTCCGTATCCGGCGTATAGATCCTATTTGGACCCGTGCCGGTTAGTGTTCCATGAGAAGGGGAATCCACCAATATATAGGTAAGCGGATCGCCGTCTGGATCCGAAGCGACCAACGTGATGGGCGTCGAAACATTCCCAAAAAGAATCAGATCCTTATCCTCGGCAACAGGCACCCGATTCTCAAAAGGCCCTGAAAGCACAATATTATCCAGCAAATGGGCTCGGACATCGTTGCCACGGCCTTCCAGCGCATCAAAGGTCCAGGTAAAGGTGACGGCGACATCTGTTAGATTGCTTAATCCCGAGAGTTCCGAGAATACAGTCACCCTATTATCACCAATCGGAACATCACCCCATTCATAATGGTTTGGATCAGCCGATCCCATGCTCACGGTTAAATCCGCAAATGGAGAGATCACGTTAGCGTCGGAATTTTCATAGAAGCCCAATTCACTGGCAAGAGTCACGAGCGAAACGGTGGTATCCGCATCGATCGTGACCGTAAACGAAGCGGTCGGATGGGGAGTGCTTGATCCACTCCAGATCCCCATTTCAACCCGATCATTTTTCAATCTGACCTCGCGTGGACTATCCCCCAGCCCCCCTGGAGTAATCGTTAGATCAGAAACCGTCACTCCCGAGCCAAAGGTATTGGTCGTCGCAGGAATCGTGAGTCCTGTCCTGTTTTCCTCAAGAGGCAGTCCGTCAAAATCCCAGACAATTCCCGGGGCAATCCACGATCTAGGAATGGTTCCCATCTCAAAGAGTCCCTCTATTTCGGTTGTTTCCAAGGGGCGATAGTAAAGCCTCACATCATCATAGGTGCAGACGGTGCCCTCTGAACTTTGCAACAACAGATCCTTCGTTACACAGGATATATAGACCTCTGGAAGGAGATCGATTGTGCTGTATCCCTTTTCATTATTGACCCAGATATCGGCCGTATCATTCTCACGATCAATCACAAAAGCCACATGGTACCACGTGTCGGGAAGAACAGGATTTCCCCATTTTGCTTCCGGCTTAGCCGCTGCCAACTTCATGTAATGGAGCCTATGCCACTGACCCAGACTCAAATAGATCCCATCCTCATCCGCAAGGATCTGATAGCCAACGCCATCTTTATCTGGTTTATCGAATTTTTTACCCAACAGACGAATTCGATTATCCGGCCCCCCTGAATCGGTGGATTCCAGACTTGAGGCTTTAAACCAAAATGATCCACTAAAACTGCTTAGGGAAGGATCAAAAAGATTTCCAGCCTCTGGGTATAAATTATTCAAATGGGGCTTTTGCGGTTCCGGTGGCGTCCAATGCGAAGGCACATCGGGAAGCACATCGGCATCCCCGCAGATGGCGGAAACTCCAGAGAGGAACTCTAAAGCGGTTCCAACCGGCCCCTCAACACTTCTGCAACCTGTTGAAGGAAGCAACATGGGATGGTTATAACTACTACTATCCACAACCTCATCCCCCGAAGTAATGCTATCCATGGCCCAATGAGCCGCCACCTCGCTAACATTTGCTGGAACAACGGTAATATGCACCATGTCCGAGTTATGAAGCCCCGTTTCATCCACGACCGTATAGATAATAATATCTTTACCAGTGTAGCCTGCTGGTGGGGTGTACAGTAATGCATCGCGGTTTCCGCCCATGCCATTGGTGACCGAAGTCAGCGAAACGACCCCGCCGGGAACCGTGTTGGTGGTAAACCACATAATACTGATTTCATCGCCATTAGAATCCCAATCGTTATCCAACACATCAATGGTGATCGGTTGACCCGAAATCGTATGAGCCAGATCAAGGATTACAGTAGGATGGAGCGGGTCGGGATTCACGCTACTAGGGATCGGCCGATATTTATCATGCTCCCCGTCGCGAAAGTACACAGAGACCCCTTGCTCCAGAGGATCCCACATCATTTGAGAATCATGGAAGGTACTATGGCCTTGACCAAAGCTGTGTCCAATTTCGTGATGACAAGTTCCAAAACTAAACGCACCACCTAGATATGATATCCCATTGTTCTCCACCATCGTGTAGCCATGGCAATAGTCATAGTCCGCATCAGGCTGCTCTTCCTGCCAATGATGCCGAAGATCGGATAATGAATTACCCATATCTTCATAAAACTGATCGATGCGGATAATGACTTCCGTCAATTCCATGCCAATCCCGATATCCCGGGTAAAATAGCGATCCTGATTGATCGCTTCATATTCTGCCGCCGCCAACGCATCCCGCCAGTTGGGGCCAATTCCATTAGGAACATCGCGAAGAGCCGCGCTCAATACATCCATCGCAAACTGGGACATTTGGATCGGTCCAGTTGGAGGAAGCAACCCCTCCGGCTGAACGGCTTTAAGCCGATCAATGGTTCCCCCATTCGGATGCTCCTGACCATCACTACTTCCCGGAGTTAATCCAAGCAACTGACTAGAAATATCCAGCGCCCTCTTGGGATCAATATTAAAGGTTGTAAATCTCCCCGCCGTACCCGTTGAAAAAATCTTTCCGGCCACCGTAATGCCGGCATTCACCAAAACATTGGGTCTCTCAACGATGTACCCTCGGAAGGTCCGCAGATCCGTTGCTACTGGAGTCACATCCTCATAGCCGCCGCTCTCGGTCCAAAGGCGCACGCGATGCCCCGG
>JAOZSZ010000180.1 GCA_029939385.1 Pontiella sp.
GTATGAAAACTTCAAAATATTCAATCATTATCATCGATGACCACCCTATAATTCATGACGGTTTAAAAATCCTATTGGCGTCCGAAAAAGACTTTTCAATTGATGCCTCAGCAACGACGGCATCGGAAGCCATGGCACTCATTAAAACTACCTCTCCGGATTTGGCGATCATGGATCTTTCTCTTAGCGACTCCGATGGAACGTATCTAACCCAACGCATCTCTTCTGACTTTCCGAGGCTTCGCATTCTCGTCTACTCCATGTCCGAAGAACAACTTTTCGGCGAACGAGTAGCCATCGCGGGAGCACACGGATATGTGATGAAAACCTCGAAATCCTCTATACTTAAGAAAGCCATTCACACCGTGATGAGAGGAGAGCTCTTCTTTTCACCCAAAGTGATGGAACGAATTCTTAAAAAAAAGAAGGGAAAGCCCGCAGGATCACAAACTCTTCTCGATCTGCTTTCAAATCGAGAAATGGATATTTTCAAACTTATTGGTCAAGGGCTTGATACGATGCATATTGGCACCAAACTAGGAATCCAACGGAATACCGTCGATACCCACCGTATCAACATTAAAAATAAGTTAGAACTTGCCAATGGAAAAGCTCTCGATCGTTTGGCTTACGATGTAATTGCCCAAGGTAAGCTTCCAAAAAATCTTTAAGATATAAGCCTTCGTCAACGGCTTAATTTTTGGGGGAGAACCTTTATAATTAAAAAAAGACAGGCAGGGCGGTAAGCCGGATTCTGTTCTCCTTGCGGAGTCAGTCATTTATCTAGTGCGTTCAACCCGGAACTCAAGCGAGGCGGGCCGCCTCTCGTTCCCTATTTGATCTTGCTCCGGACGGGGTTTACCCTGCCCCCTCAGTTACCCTCGGGGCGGTGAGCTCTTACCTCACCTTTTCAACCTTACCTCAACAAATCGAGGCGGTATATTTTCTGTGGCACTTTCCATCCCTTGCGATATCGCACAAGGGTTCCCGCGTTAACCACGGAACGTCCTGCCCTATGGAGTCCGGACTTTCCTCCCCTCGATAAATCGAGGAGCGACCGATACACCCTGCCTGCTTTTAAAAAGATTTGTAGTTCCGCCTTTAGGCGGTCATTTCGCAGCACCGCCTAAAGACGGAACTACGAACTTTTTCACTGAGGCGGATTATAGAGAATGCGACCACAAAAATTACACCCAACAATTTTGGTTGGGTTGCGGGCATCATTTATCACCTGCGGAGGGAGCTTCATATGGCATCCACCACAATGCCCCCCAGCTTCCACCATAACCACCGCGAAATCGCGTTTATTGTTCATGATGCGAGTATATTTTTTAAGGATCACTTGATCGCACTGTTCCGCCGAACGCATCCGACCTGCTTTCATCTGCTCCAACATCTCAGAAAGTTCAACGGAGCGCTCATCGAGTTCACCCAACTCATCGGCAATACCCTCTTTTTCACCGTTCAGTTTTGCTTCACACTCCGCAACGATAAGCGTTCCCTTTTCGAGGGCTTCCATCAGCACAATTTCCTTGTCTTCAAGTCCACCGATTTCACGCTCTACAGCACCGATTTCCTTCACGAAAGCACGATACTGTTCGTTCGTATTTGCGTCCATTTGCTGTTGCTTATACTTAATGATTCGCTCATTAAGGGATTCAACCTCTAGCTCTAAATCCTTCAACGAGACTTCCGTGTGCTTTTTACTATCACGGGCCATGTTAAGCTTTTGCGTAGAGCCAGCCAACTGTGCCTCAATATCGCTTTTCCGCTTAGGGATATCACGAATCTCACGCATGAGTTTAATTAATCTGCGGTCTTTCTTTTGCAATGCTACTATCGGTTCCAATGGATGCGACACAAGTAACCTCCTCTACAATTTCAAAAATCAAACGGGGAACTTACTCCCTCACCTTAGACAAGTCAAAATGATGCCGAGACTTATTTCCTCGCCTACTTACTTCCCGGATGGACCAATTCCAGTCCCTCTTTACAGAGCGGACAATCGGATGGATTATATGTAACAGGCTCGATGTCAAGTAAGCTCACCAAAGGAGCAACAAACTGTGCTTTGCCCCCGCTACGGTTTACTAGAATCCCAATGGCTGCCACAACCCCACCATGCTCTTCGACAATATTAATCGTTTCCTGCACGCGTCCACCACGCGTCACCACATCCTCAGCAATCAGGAACCGTTCCCCCTTCTTAATCTTAAAGCGGCGCAGATATAGAATATTGTCTTCCTTCTCCACAAAGATAAAACGAACACCCAAAGAACGGGCAACTTCATGACCAATCGTAATCCCACCCATCGCAGGGGCAATCACGGTGTCGATTTCCAAGTCTTGGAGATCTGCCTGTATCTTTTCAACGAGTGCCCCGCAAAGCTGTTCCGCCGTGCGAGGTTGCTCCAGCAGATGGGCGCATTGGAAAAACTGATTGCTGTGCAATCCTGAGCGCAACTCAAAATGCCCCTGAAGCAACGCACCCGTTTCCTTAAATAATTCTAATACCTCTTTCTCTTCCATCTTCTGGTTCCCTTTTTCAATCGTAGAAAGATTAAAAAAGCCCGTCTCGAAAGACGGGCTTTAATTTTTAAACAGGCTACATAATTTCGCCTATTTTCTGCATAAAGTTCCAACGTTTCTTCGCATCGGCTTCGGCCAACTGGAAGAGTTCCTCCGCCTCATCTGGGGCAGTCTTCAGAAGCGTTGTATAACGGCGCTCATTGCGAATGAAGGCTTGGAAGTCGCCCTTAGGCTCCTTGGCTTCCCAAGTGAACTGCTTGCCTTCTTCCGCCGCGGGGTTGAAACGATAGAGAGGCCAATAGCCACACTCAACCGCATTCTTGGCAATGGTCTGCGTCTTCATCATATCAATACCGTGCGCAATGCAAGGCGAGTAAGCCATAATGATCGATGGGCCGTCATAGTTAATCGCCTCTTGGATCGCCTTCTGCGTCTGCATGCGGTTGGCCCCCATGGAGATGCATGCAACGTAAACATTGCCGTAGCTCATGCACATGAAACCGAGGTTCTTCTTACCAGAACGCATTCCGTTGGTGGCAAACTTAGCCACCGCACCAATCGGTGTAGCCTTAGAAGCCTGCCCGCCCGTGTTGGAATACACTTCGGTATCCAGAACTAGAATATTCACATTCTTGCCGGAAGCCACCACGTGGTCGACTCCGCCATATCCGATATCATACGCCCAACCGTCACCACCGAAGATCCAAACGGCCTTATCGATGAAGTAATCCTGTAGCTCAATAAGCTTACGTAAAACCGGAGCAACATCAGCAGAAGCTTCGGCCAGCGCAGTCGGCAACAGGAACTGAACCGCATTTTGTGCGGCAACAGCCTCGTCGCCGAGCTCATTAGTAACGCAGATTTCAACCGCTTTATTCAGGGCCGCTGTCAGATCGGCAGTGGTTCCAAGTTCAAGCAGTTTCGCTACATTCTGGCGAAGCAGTGCGCGGTTGTTGTCGACCGCCAAGCGGAAGCCCATACCATATTCTGCATTATCTTCGAAGAGCGAGTTCGCCCATGAAGGTCCACGCCCATTCTTACTGGTGCAATATGGAATGGTCGGGAACGTTCCGCCATAAATGGAAGAGCAACCCGTGGCATTGGCCACCATCATGTGCTCGCCGCAGATCTGCGTGACGA
>JAOZSZ010000353.1 GCA_029939385.1 Pontiella sp.
TGAGCTTGCGCATCCAGCAGTCGTCGATGTTGATGTAGCTCCAGCCATGGTTAACCAGGCCTGAATCGATCATGGACCGGGCGCTGGCACGGACTTTTTCGTCGGTTACTTCGCCTGCCCAGCAGTTCCAGCTGTTCCATCCCAGTGGTGGGGTGAGGCAGATGGTGTCGCCCACTTTAATACGGAATGCGCGTTCTGAGCGGCCTTTGGCATTTTCGGCGGTGAAGGTAACGGTGTGTTCGCCTTCTTGCGTTAGCTTGCCGGTAATCTGGCCGTTGCCCTCGTTGAGGGTCAGTCCCTCTGGAAGATTCGTTGCCGAGAACTTTATGGGTCGGTCGCCGGTGGCGGTGATGGTGAAGAGGAAGGGCGAGCCCGGACGGACACCAAAGATTTTCGGGCCGGTGATTTTAGGTTCGGGGCCGGGCTTCGGGGTCAGGATGTAGGGGGGCGGAACGGGGAGGTCGATCGCTACGGGCGAATCTCCGACCACAGTAAAGGTAGCATTCACCCAGTTGGCGTGATCGCTGTCCTTTCCGTCATTGGTGGCGTTGACGACCAAGCGAAGCTCATCGATGCCAGACAGATCCACATTCACGGCAACGGGATCTTGGCCGGAGGTGAGCATGTCGCTTTCCCAAAGGATTTTCCGGTCGCCGATAATAATAAATTTAACGGAGCCTGCGTCTTCGCGGACTTCGTCGTCGATGCCGACGAGCGCCTGAAAGCGTTGGGTTCCTTGGTTGAGTTTAACAATGATATGCCCAGGTGCGTGGGTTCCGATGCCGCGCTCGTAGACGGAGCCGTTGATGGTCAACGGGTTTTCGCCGTTAGAACGCTTGGCATTGGTTTTTTCCCAACCCGAGACGGCCTTACTCAAGTCTAGCTCGTCCAGCCAGACGGTTTTGGTGGCAACGGAGGCAATCTTGGTTGTGTCTGTAGTTGTGGCCGTGGCCGTATTGCATCCGCTTAATAGGCATGCGGAAAGCACGAGTGCCGGGGCTATTATGTTCAGTTTTATATTCATGATCTACCTTTCCTTTTTTAGTAGGGGTGATTCAGCTACGAGAAACAACGAGCGGGGAATGTAAATAGGCTTGTATATACCGTCAATTAAA
>JAOZSZ010000354.1 GCA_029939385.1 Pontiella sp.
TCGGTGGAGAGCTTCACGCGCTGGGCCTCGCCGCCGGAGAGCGTCGTGGCAGGTTGTCCAAGTTTAAGATAGCCGAGCCCCACGTCGCAGAGCGTCTTCATCTTGCGTTGAATTTTCGGAATCGCCTCAAAGAAATCAAGCGCTTCATTGATGCTCATATCCAACACCTCGGCAATATTCTTTCCCTTATAATAAACCTCAAGCGTCTCCCGATTATAGCGTTTTTCATTACACTGCTCGCAGGGCACATAAACATCCGGTAGAAAATGCATTTCAATTTTCAGAATGCCATCGCCTTTGCATTGTTCACAACGACCGCCCTTCACATTAAAACTATAGCGCCCCGGCTTATAGCCCCGCACTTTAGAGGCCGGAAGACTGGCAAATAAACTCCGTATATCGGTAAACGCCCCGGTGTAGGTGGCCGGATTCGAGCGCGGCGTTCGGCCAATCGGTGACTGGTCGATCACGATCATCTTATCAATCAACTCCACACCGCTGAGGCTCTTGTGCTTTCCTGGAATTTCTTTTGAATGGTGGAAGTGCCGCATCAATGCGCGCTTGAGCGTGGTATCAACCAGGGTGCTTTTTCCACTACCAGAAACCCCCGTCACGCAGGTAAACAGGCCGAGTGGAAACTTGGCATTTACTCGGCATAGATTATTTTGCTCCGCGCCCTTCATCTCGATCCAGCCTTGGCTCGGCTTGGTGCGTTTTTCGGGAACCTCGACCCGCAACTCCCCTCTCAAATATTTGGCGGTTAGCGTATCGGCCTTTAGCAACTGATCAGCCTTTCCAGCAAAGACCACTTCGCCGCCATGAAGACCGGCGGCGGGGCCCATATCAATCACATAATCCGCCGTACGGATGGTTTGCTCGTCATGTTCGACGACAATCACGGTATTGCCCAGATCACGCAGTCCCCGCAGGGTCTGAATCAATCGATCATTATCGCGCTGATGTAAACCGATGCTTGGCTCGTCCAGCACATAAACCACACCCACCAGCCCCGCACCGATCTGAGTGGCCAATCGAATCCGCTGCGCCTCGCCCCCAGAGAGCGTTCCGCTCTCGCGGTCGAGCGTGAGATAGTCGAGCCCCACATTCACCAT